>JAGYMJ010000069.1 GCA_018400625.1 Planctomycetota bacterium | reverse complement strand
CGGCACAGGGCACGGTGGTGATGTTACGGGGTTCACTGAGGACTTACAATTGCAGAGCGCCAGGCCCGAACCAATACCTGAGAAAAGATGATGGCACGAAAGAAAATACCATACAGAACAAAACTTCCCGTTCGTCTGTCGCTGCGGGAGCGTGCTCTGATCCGTAAAGAGACATTCTTCGATCCTCATTTTGCCAAGCAGGTCGAGCCGGACGAAAAAGGGATTAGCCTGCAACTGACGCTCGACGATATCGAGGAAATACAGGGCTATGTCGCTGCGGAGGCAAATCATTGCGAAGACCCTAAACTTCAAAAGGAACTCGATCACCTGTTCGACAAATTCCAGAGATTCCTGGATTCCTACGATGGCCAGTGGGATTTGGATTAGCTCCAATTGTGTCATTGGGCATACCAAGACGAATTTGAACTTTCGTGCCAACGTCACTCCTCACCAGACGTTGACGGCCGCGCCTGCGCGGTTGTCAACGGCATGGTGAGACGGATTGTCAGGCCAGGTCATCCGTCATCTTCCACAGCACCGTTTGTACTTCTTCCCACTGTTGCACGGGCACGGAGCGTTGCGTCCGGTACCCGGATACTTCTTCTCGCGTGAGGAAGGCGACGTGTTTTCCTCAGAATCCGGTCGCGGCATGTTGGGAAACATCTCGTGATGCCGCAAGATCATGGGCTCGATGACCGATTCCCGGAAACCGGCAAACTCGGCATCGTCCATTTCAAGATTTGACCGCATTTCAGCGAGTGTTTTTTCTTGTTCTGTTTCGGGCAATAACGCGATATTCCATAGCATCATAGCGATCGACATCGCTTTCTGCACCTGCTCGAGAGAGCCGTCCGTCTCGTCGAGCAAGGGTTGCGCGTATTCAGTCATTGATTCCGCCATTACTCCCATAATGCATCTCTCCTCTTATTCAGACCGAACGGCAGTACTCAGGCGCTTTGGCCTGCAATGCATTGTTCGGCATTTCAATTTCAATAGTTTGTATGCCAGACCCCGTAATCTACCAAGTATAAGATAAATTTGGTCAGTAATCAAAGATCAGCAGATATCGCAATTTTTGAGCGATATCAATGTGTCGGTGAACCGAACATTGTCCATCTCCGCTGGTTTGGTTACAATATATGAAGAAAGATCACCAGCAATGAGAATTATCAGTAATTGATGATTAGCCGGGCAAAGGGTGGATACAAGCTGAAAACGAAAGACGTATAATTGACTGAATGCCAAACAAAAGGTGGATCATGAATAAAGAATTTGACGGGAAAATTTATCAGTTTCGCATTGAGCTATTGGATATCGAGCCGGCAATCTGGCGGCGAATCCAGGTGCCGGCCGATTACACTTTTGGAGGCCTGCATGTGGCGCTGCAGGATGCGATGGGCTGACTGGATTATCGCCTGCATGCATTCCTTGTTAAGACATCAAAGACTTCAAGAGAAATGGAGATAGGCATCCCTTTAGAGGGCGAGGACGATGAAATAATGCCGAGCTGGGATGTTTTGGTCGATGGATTCTTTGATCGGCCGGGAAAGGAGGCTATATATGTCTACGATTTCGGTGACGATTGGGGCCATACGATCACATTGGACGACATATTGCCGAAAGAAAAAGGAACAAAATACCCCAGATGCATAGCGGGCGAACGCGCCTGCACGCCGGAGGATTGTGGCGGAGTGTGGGGATACCGGGATCTGCTGGAAACACTAAACGATCCTGAAGACCCGGGATATGCGGAGATCATGGAATGGCTCGAGGGCCAGGCGCCAGACAACTGTCCGTTCGACCCGGAAAGATTCAATCCCCGGGAGGTGAAATTCGACAACCCTACAGAGCGTTTTGATAAGGCGTTCGGATAACCGGCAATATTTGGAATTACTTTTCCACGGTATTATCGTTTATAATAAAGTAAACGCAAGATAAAAAGACGTTTTTGTGGAGGAGGTCATATCATGCAGACACTTGAGGAACTGGTTGAAAAGGTGCCGCCGGAACTCGAGCCAGAAGTGAAGGATTTCGTCGAGTTTTTGTTGAGCAAAAGAGCATCGAGGGAACGTCGGAGGCCCACCTTTGATTGGGCGGGTGGTTTGAAGGAATTAAAGAGCAAATACAGCTCTGTTGAGCTGCAGCATGAAATTGCCGGCTGGAGGGAGAAGAGTTGACGCAGCTTTTATTGGACACCAACATTTTTCTGGAAATAATTCTGGACCAGGAAAGGTCTTTAGAAGCAAAGAGGGTTTTAGCAAAGGCTGAAGAATACAACCTTTTCATCACTGATTTTTCATTCCATTCCATAGGTTTACTTCTTTTCCGTCAAAAACAACAGGCGCTTTTCCAGACGTTTACAGCAGATACGCTTCTCTGTGGTGCGATAGCGATGGTCACATTGTAGCGATTGCGCACATCGAGTTCCTTTAGTGACTTTCCGACAATTTTTTCGTTACAGCCGCCTCGCCCACTTTAATATCACCCCTTATCGGAATGAGTTCCTTTAGCCGCCTGCGCAAGACGCAACGCTGCACGTTCAGCCGTTGCTTCTTCCGGATTTATCACTTCATGAGCACCCACCTGGTACAATATCCTCTCCTGTGTTTGGTTCCCAGCTCGGGCCATTATACGATCTACCCCAAGCTTGCTGAGAAGAGCCGTTGTCATAATTGAATCTTCAACGTAATCATTTCCTATGGCACAAACAGCCATATCCACTTGATCAACCCCGGCTTTTCGCATAGAATGTTCATCTGTTGAATCAATAACTGCCGCCCCATTCACCTGTTTTTTGACTTCTTCCACAATCTTTTGCTCCTTATCCAAAGCCAGGACCTGTATACCGTTTTCCGTCAAAGAAAGTGCCATCCGCTTGCCAAACACACCTATTCCTATTACAGCAGCTGTTTTTTTCTCCATTTTTTACACCTCCTTATAATTAAAGGGTCGTTGCCTAAAGTTTCTTTCCAGTGCCGGGAGTTAAAAATCCGCTTGCAGCTTTAAGCATGCCCCGGAACCAGGCGCTTACTTTCTGCTCTCTGGACTTATACATGACCACGGAACAGGGGGCTCGATTTGTAATTGCATCCGCGTGGCGTCCGAATAAGACGCTCTTGAACACCCACTCCCTTCCCGGACCTATAATAATTAAATCATTGGGCTTAGTTTCCTGCAGGAGCCCATCGACCATATTGTCTGCTTTTTGGATATTGGTTTTTGTAGTGGTGCCAAAGAGTTGGGCCGTTTGCGTTAACATTTCCCCCACCTGTTCCTCTTCTTTTTGTTCTGAATCATGCGGCAGGACGTTTGTAAGAAGCAGTTCGGCGGATTTTCTCGCCAGAAAATTTTGAACCAGGCTTATCCGTTCCGGGCGGGTTCCTCCACCAACCGGGACAACCACCCTTTCTACATCCTGCAACTTGTTTCTTGATTTCAAAATTGCAACGTCGCATCCCGCTTTTTGCAGCACTTTTTTTACCACTCTGCTTTTTTTCACCGCGAGCGGGGTAACGCGTCCGAACCAGCCCATTATCAAAAGATCGGCATTTATTTCCTTCCGTGCGTTCAAAATAGCTTCGGGAATCGAAGAAGCCGTTGAAGCCAGGGGTTTGGTAACCCTTTCCAGTCGGTTGCCCAGATGGGACATTTCCATTACCAGTTCCGAACTTCTTCGCCAGGAGGAAGTCCGATTCAGAAAGGAAGTATTAAGGGTTACATTCATTATATGTAACACAGAAGAAGTATCAGTAAGGGCCGCAGCAAGTCTTACCATCTGCTCTGCCGTTTGGGGATTGGAGACCGGTATAAGGACGTTTTTAAAGGTATTCCCGGATTGGGAGCCTCTTTCTTCCGTTTCATCATTATTCATTTGTTTTCTCTCCCGCTTTTTTAACATCGAGATTAAGGAGAAGGACATTCACGTGGGGCTGACCGAAAAGACCAAAAAATTTTTCATTGGTATGTTCCCGGATCAATTCCTTCAGTTTTTTTTCAGACAGACCCGTTTCTCGGCTTACTCGTTCTACTTGCAAGTTAGCAGAGGCCGGAGATATATGTGGGTCCAGGGCCGATCCGGACTCAGTTATCCAGCCGACCGGCACTTCCGACGGTTCAATACCCTCTTTTCCCAGTTGCGTCAGGTGTTTCTCAACCCTTTCAGTAAGGGCTTCATTGGTTGGAGCAAGATTGGCGGATCCGGAATCCATCGGATCATACCCTTTTGAAGACGGACGCGGATGGAAAAATTCTTCCGAGCTAAACTCCTGGCCTATCAGCCTTGACCCAACCACTTCGCCGTCCTTTTTAACAAGTGATCCTCGCGCGTTATCTTCCCACAGAATGCCTCCCATTGCCAGGAGAAGCGCGGTGTAACCCACCGAACATAGCAGAATGCAAATCCCGAACAGACGGAGCCCGATACCGATATGTTTCCATAGAGGTTTTGATTCGGCCCCCGGAATCTCTTGTTTATCTTCGCGATCCTTTCCGCCATTGCCGTCTTTTGCCTCAGGGACAGCGGCCTTCCGGTTAGAATCAAGCTCCTTCGGTTCTTCTTGTGTTTTTTCTTTTTCGCTCATATTTTCAAAATCACCTTTTAAAGAAAACGGATTAAAAGAAGCCCAGGTAGACGAGTAATGTATCGATAATTTTTATACTGATAAAGGGAGCGATAAGTCCGGCGCCCCCGTAAGTGAGCATATTTCTGGTAAGCAGTTTGGAAGCTCCGAGGGGTTTATATTCTATACCTCGCATGGCGAGAGGAATAAGAAATGGTATAATAAGCGCATTATAAATGAGTGATGCGATGATCGTGCTTTGGGCGGAATGAAGATTTAAAAGGTTGATCTTACCGAGGATTGGCGCGCCTGTGGCGAATATGGCCGGGACAAGCGCGAAATAACGTGAGATGTCATTGGCAATGCTAAAAGTGGTGAGTGAGCCCCTGGTCATAAGCAGCTGCTTACCAATAGCGACCACCTCGATAAGTTTCGTGGGATCGGAATCAAGATCAACCATATTACCCGCCTCCTTTGCAGCCATAGTGCCGGCATTCATCGCCAGCCCCACGTCGGCCTGAGCCAGCGCAGGTGCGTCATTCGTTCCGTCACCGGTCATCCCGACCAGGTTGCCTTCCCCCCGAATCCTTCGAACCAGATCGATTTTTTGTTCGGGTTCGAACTCGGCGTAATATTCATCTATGCCGGCCTGCTGGGCCATATACCGGGCGGTGCGTTCGTTGTCGCCGGTGCACATTACTGTTTTGATCCCCATTTTGCGCAGTTCATCGAGCCTTTCCTTAATTCCGCTTTTGAGCTCATCCTGCAGACTGATCAGTCCGATAATATCTTTACCCACCAGCAAAGCCAGTGGGGTTCCTCCGGAATCAGCTATTTCATTAGCTTTCTCGTCAAGCTCATCCGGTACAGTCTCCGCCATATCCCGGACGGCATCCACCGAACCTTTTCGTATCTGCACGCCGCCTGGCATATCGATCCCGCTCATACCTGTTTCGGCCGAAAATTCCACAAAATTATCTTCAGGTACCTCGCTCTTGTCAATCTCTATCCCCTGCTGTTCGGCAAGGA
>JAGYMJ010000068.1 GCA_018400625.1 Planctomycetota bacterium | reverse complement strand
CTCTGCAGCAGTCAACCCTGATACATCTTTATCTGAATTATCAGTTATGTCATCAGACAGGAGGCCGCAGCCTATATTGTTCATTAACAGCAGGATAGATGAGACATAAAAAAGTTTTCTTACTAATTGCATATTATGTTCTCCCATAAAATCATTGAATTTTATGGAATGAGTTTAGCTTTTATTCCTTATAAAGTCAAATTACTTTAGAATCTTGAGATGAAAAACGCTTCCATTTGACTTATTTAGAAGTTTTGGATATTGTGAGTAATGGCTAAAAATTTTACACTTCTTTTTTCTGTTATTTTATACGTAGAAAATTAACTTTCGGAGTAACTATGAGTGAAGCACAGCGCCCGAACATTGTCGTATTTGTAAGTCATGATACTGGCCGCCACATAAGTCCTTATGGGATTCCTACCGTCAAAACGCCTAACGCCGAGCGGCTTGCCGGTGAGGGGGTTTTATTCGAAAATTCATTCTGCACTTCGCCCGGGTGCTGTCCCTCCCGTGCAGGTCTTTTCAGCGGCCGAGCGCCGCATTCAGTCGGTATGTATGGACAGACCGGTGCCTGGGCCGGTTTCCGGTTCGCCCCGGATGCGACCCATGCCGCCCGGCATTTCAAAAATCTGGGCTATGAGACGATCTTACTTGGACTCGCTCACGAGATAGCCGGCGCCAACTGCCCCGACACCTATTATGACGGCATTGGTTTCGATATCCTCGAACCCAGCGGCGGAGTCAGAGCGGGCTCGCTCGACACAAAAGTGCCGGAAATGCTTGATCGACGAACCGAACCCGATAAACCGTTTTTCCTCCAGATCGGCACAAAAGAGACCCATACGCCTTACCTGGTCGATGGTATCGAGCCGTATGATGAGCAAGGAGTCACGATCCCCGAGTCGGCAGCCCTTTGTGATGGAGAGGGCACGCGTGATGAGTTTGCCGCCATTCAGGGCTCTGTAAATCGTCTTGATGAAGGTTTGGGATATGTGCTGGATATTCTGGATGAACGTGGGCTTACGGATAATACGGTATTTGTTTTTACCGCCGACCATGGCCTGCCTATGCCCCGGGAAAAGACAACTCTCTATGATCGCGGCATAGGTGTCTTCCTGATGATGCGCTACCCGGGAGTTTTAGAGCCGGGACAAAGCTTTGGGGGGCTGGTCAGCAACATCGATGTGCTGCCTACACTGATAGAGGCCGCAGGCGGCTGTCCGTCGGAGGATATCGAGGGTCAGAGCTTCTTCCAGGCTCTTACCGGCCGCGGTGAACATCAACGCGATAAATTGTTTGCGGAAAAAACCTTCCATACCTCCTACGACCCATTGCGTTGTGTCAGAACTGAACGTTACAAATATATCTTCAATTTCGAGTCCGTCCGCCCGGAAAATTATTGTCTGGACATCTATAATAAACCGGTTTTACTGGAAAATCTGCATTCGCTCGACAAAAGTCCTCACCGTTTTGATGAACTGTATGATCTTGAAGCGGACCCGCTGGAGACGAATAATCTCGCCGAAGACCCGCAGTGGCAGGAGGTAAGACACAGCCTGGCCGGTGAACTGGTGAAATGGATGGCCGAGACAGAAGACCCTTTGCTCCGGGGACCTGTTGCCTCCGCCCGATTCTATGACAAGCTCGATTGGCTGAAAAAGCATAACAAAGATTAAAGATAAGTCGGCAGTGAATCCCGCAGCATCCCCACCGTGCCTTGTGCCGGTGGAATGAAGATCAGGTGCTAAGTCT
>JAGYMJ010000067.1 GCA_018400625.1 Planctomycetota bacterium | reverse complement strand
CCAATTTTGACGCTCACGACTATATACCCGATGCGATAAAGAGCGGTGCCTCCATAGTCGTTGTGCAAAATACGGCGAATTGCAGAGAAATCCCCAAAGAAACGAATGTCATCAGAGTCGAAGATACATTACACGCCCTGACCCGCCTTGCAGCCTGGCATAAAAACAGACTCCAGGGAAAAGTCATAGCGGTCACCGGAAGCTGCGGGAAGTCAACGGTAAAAGAGATGACCGGCGCTATTTTGTCAAAAACCGGAAAATGTACAGTCGCCAAGCAAAGCTTCAACAATCGCATCGGCGTCTCCCTCACTCTTCTTGATGCTGTCCCTGACGATGATTATGTAGTTGTTGAACTTGGCGCCAATCATCAAGGGGAGATCGATGAGTTGGCCGCCATTGTCAGGCCGGATGCCGGATGTATCACATGTATAGGAGAGTGTCATCTTGAGGGATTTGGCAGCGTTGAAGGCGTTAAAGAGGCAAAATCTGAGCTGATAAGTCATATTCATGAAAACGGTCTGCTCGTGCTGAATGCCGACGATCCCCGGTGTCTTGAATTGCGTGACCGTTTTAGCGGGCAAGTGAAAACATTTGGCCTCTCGAAAAGTGCGGACTTCAGACCGGTGGAGCTGAAAAGTGGGAATCATGGGGAGTTATTCAAGTTAAATGAATACGTGTTTCATCTGCCGGTCTTAGGCGCCCACAATATTCTGAATGCCTCCGCTGCTTTCTGTCTTGCTCACTGGGCCGGTGCATCCGGGCATGAAGCTATTGAAGCCCTTCCGAGGCTTCAATTACCAAAGCTGCGCAGTGAAAAACGTGAGATCAATGGAGTGGAGTATATTCTCGACTGCTACAACTCGAATCCCACCGCCATGCGTGCGGCCGCTCGGACTTTCAGCCGGATGCAATCTCCAGGAAGACGCATAATGGTTTGCGGTGACATGCTGGAATTGGGGGCGAGCAGCGTTGAATTGCATGAAAAAACGGGCCGTATGATCGCTGAGTCCGGCATCGACCTGCTGATTGCCGTGGGAGATTTCGCTCATAGTGTTGTGGCGGGCTGGAGGATGGCGGCCCGGGAGGCCAATAACGCGATAATGATATTAAACCCTGAAAAAGCATGGCACTTTTTGCATCGACTCTGCAAACCGGGAGATACTGTCATGGTTAAAGGGTCGCGCAAGCTCGGGTTGGAGAAAATGGTGGAATCGATTGATGAATACGTTAGCGGTATGAAACAGGAGGTGGCATGACCATGATCTCTTCCGTCCTGAAAAACCAACTTTCTTTGTCGGTTCAGGGAACAGCGGCCATAACCCTTTTAGGAGCATTCATAACGGCCTTTGCTGTTGCAGGCCTGGCCGGTAAACCGGCGATCAAATTACTGATGAAATGCGGAATTTTTGAACGTACGGACAAAACGCCTATAGAGGATAAAGAGCTTAAAGCCGAGATCGAATCGAAAAAAAATATCCCTACTATGGGCGGACTGATAATAGGTACAGGGATGTTTTCAGGGATATTGATCTGGGGAAACCTTAAAAGTCTGGAACTATGGCTGTGCGTTGCTTGTTTTGCTGTCATAGCCTTGTTTGGGTCTGTTGATGATTATTTGAAAATAAAGGGGCGCGAACACGGTGACAGGGGGGTGAAAGTGCGCTATAAATTGCTTTTTCAGTTTTTTGCAGGAATAACTCTTGGAGGTATATATCTTGTGAATTACGGGGAGCTCTTCGCCGGCTTCTCCTGGCCTTTGCCGGGGCATGGGATGCTGCTTGCTCAACCTTTGCTGTGGCTTGCCGTTTGCGCCGTTGTGATTGCTGTTTTGAGCAATGCGGTCAATGTGGCCGATGGTATGGACGGCCTGGCCGGTGGGCTGTCGGTCGCTGCATTGATGCCTCTGGCGGTCCTGGCGGCTTTTTTTACCCCGCACGGGCTTTCAATGACGGGCACGACGGCCGTTTTCTGTGCTTCGCTCAGTGGGGCGATTACAGGCTTTCTTTGGTATAACATCCATCCCGCCATGGTGTTTATGGGGGATACGGGCTCAATGGCGATAGGGGCCGGATTAGGGCTTGCCGCCCTGATAAGCGGTTTTGAACTGCTGCTGCCGGTTCTGGCTTTCGTGTTCCTGATCGAATTCGGTTCCTCGGTTCTCCAGGTGCTTGTATTTCAAGCCACCGGCCGGCGTATATTTGCCATAGCGCCGATTCATCATATTTTTCAGCAAAAAAAATGGCCCGAAACGCATACGGTCGGCCGTTTTTGGATAGCAGGCGCAATTTGTTCTCTGGCGGCTGTTACCCTGGCTATGGTCTTTGTGGGCGTATAATAATTTTTGATGTTAGCGGATAATATTTTATTTTGAGCTTGAATCATGGGATCAACAACTTCAGCAAAAGCATTGAGTAACGGCGCGTCTGCATGTGGGACGCACGAAGAACGGGCTTCAGGGCTCGGAAGTGCTCATCTGCTGAAGCCGGAAGGTCGTATTATTGTTGTAACAACGGCCCTGGTCCTCTTGAGTGTTATTGTTATAGCATCGGCCGAAACCGCGGGCGGGGGCGAGTCGGCATTTGCGCAGGTGGTTATGCGGCGTTTGCTTCTGGCCGGATTCGGTGCGGTGGCCTTGATAGGCGGATATCTCACTCCCTATCACTTTTGGCGTAAAAGCAGCAACATATTACTCGCCCTGGCAATGCTCTCACTCATACTTGTGCTTGTGCCGAGTATTGGAACCACAATAGGCGGTTCAAGGCGCTGGATAAGACTCGCGCCGGGAATAGGGGTTCAACCTTCGGAATTTGTAAAAATCGTTTTGCTGATCTGGCTTGCCGCGTGGTGTCATAACTGTCATGAACAGGCAGAAGATACGCTCGGAATATTTTATCACGGTCTTTTAATACCTGGAACGGCTATAGGTATGGCTGTTTTCTTTATGCTCCTGGAACCGGACTTCGGTACGGCGGCGCTTACGGCTCTGGCTTCCCTGGCAGTGTTGCTTGTGTCCGGGGCTTCAGTAATTCAGGCGGGGCTGTGTTTTTTGGCTGCGACGCCGATAATTCATCTGTTGATCGTTAACTCTCCCTACAGGTTGCAGCGTATTACCACTTTTCTCAACCCCTTACAGGATATACGGGGAAGCGGCTACCAGCTTGTGCAGTCTCTCGCGGCCATAGCATCGGGCGGGATTTACGGTATGGGGCCTGGGGAGGGCGGAGTGGCATATCTGCCGGCGGCGTCCAATGATTTTATCTTTTCAGTGATCGCACGTCAGTTCGGCTTCATCGGCGCTTTATTGGTGATGGCAGCCTTTGGATGGCTGCTTTGGGAAGGTACCCGGGTGGCGTTACGCGCATCCGACAAATTCGGTTTTTCGCTCGCTTTCGGCATCACATTTCTGTTATGCGCCCAGGCTGCGATACATATAGCGGTTACCACCGCATCGGCGCCGACCACCGGTATCACTATGCCCCTGGTAAGCGCCGGTGGTTCATCATTGATTTTTTCACTGTGGGGCATAGGGATATTGTGCAACATATCTAAAAACTCGAAAAAGATGAGGAATACACCATGAACCTGAAAAACGGGCAGAAAAGCAATGAAAAGCTGATGGGGCGGATGGTGGAATCTCCATGCATTCTTTTTGCCGGTGGAGGAACCGGAGGTCACCTCATGCCGGCCCTGGCCACGGCTCAAGCGATTAAAGAACGGAACAGCTACGCGGATTGCATCTTTCTTACCAGTAAAAGGGTTTTAGACCCTTTCGGCAGCGCTCTGCAGGAATTTTGCTCCGTCACCGCCCCCGAGGTGAGGTGGCAGGGCATCAATTCCGCAACCACATTCACGTTCGTCTCGGCCGGGTCAATCGAAAGAACACTGGAAACTTTCCGCCGGTATCGACCGGATGCTGTTGTGGGGATGGGAGGCTGGGGATGCGCAGCCGCAGTATTTGCAGCTAAGATGTTCAACATACCGACAATGCTTTTTGAAGCTAACGCCGTCCCCGGCCGGACTGTTAAATTCCTCTCCAGGCTCGCGGACAAAGTCCAGCTTCAGTGGGAAATTGGAAGGGATAAGCTTGGCACGGCTGAAGTCTTGCCCTGCGGCACACCCGTTCGGGCCGATGTGCTTGAGGGAGACCGGCGTCGGGCTGCGGGAAAATATGGTCTCGATCCTTCAAGAACGACGATGCTGGTGCTGGGCGGCACCCAGGGCGCCCTGCCTCTTAATAATCTTTTACCTGAGACCCTGAAACTGGCGGCAGTGAACAATACCAGGCTGCAAGTGTTGCATATTACCGGAGCTGACCATGCCGAAAAATTCAAAAATTATAGCGTCCCCCGAGGTATAGTTTACCGTTCCCTTGGCTTTGAACCGCAGATGCATCATGCCTATTCTATCGCCGACTTCGCGCTGTGCCGGGCGGGGGGAGGCACTTTGGCGGAACTTACTGCGTTGGGGATCCCTTCGATACTGGTTCCTTACCCCCATGCCGCCGACGGGCATCAGCTTGCCAATGCTAGCCGGCTTGCCGAGGCCGGAGCGGCGGATTTGATCGAACAGCATAACGCTTCTCCGGCCAGACTTGCCGATGCCGTTGCTTCGCTTGCCGGCTGTAAAGAACGGCGAATGAAAATGAAAACCCGTGCCGAAGCGATAGGCCGGCCCGACGCCGCGTGGAAAGTTGCCGGCGAAGTCATGAAATTGGCGGGGAAAAAAAGAGGAACCCTTCAAAAGAAAACACATAAGCTTGAGGGTATGTTCGAAGAAAAAACAATATCATCAAAGAATATAAATTTGAACACCTTTAATAGAGGAGCGAAAGATGGCAGAAGCAAAATTACGTACGGTACAGTTTAACGATCAGCACTGGCATTTTGTAGGAATCCTGGGTACCGGCATGAGAGCGCTTGCTCGTTATGCTTGCGAACGCGGGGCCAGCATCACCGGATCGGACGTCCAGGCATCGCCCAGCCTCAAGGAACTGACAAGCAGGGGGATAAAGGTCCACCTCGACCAAAAAGATTCACATTTTGCCCCCGATACTAATCGGGTGGTGGTCAGCCAGGCTATAGAAGCCGAAAACCCCGAGCTCACGGAAGCTCATCGCATGGGGATCGAAGTGGTTAAATACCCCCAACTGCTTGGAGAGCTTATGGACAGCCAACCCGGACTTGCTATAGCCGGCTCACATGGCAAAAGCACGACCAGCAGTATGACAGCTTTTATTATGCAAAAGTGTGGGCTCGATCCCTCCTATCTGATCGGCGCCGATGTCCCCCAGCTCGGAGGCGGATCGCATTGCGGTAACGGAAAGTATCTTGTGGCCGAAGCTTGTGAATATAAACGCTCCTTTCTCTACCTCAACCCGGAGATCGCTGTTATCACCAATGTTGATCGTGAGCATATGGACTATTACCACGACATGGAAGAGCTTGAAGAGGCATTCTGTGAGTTCGCAAGCCAAATTAAACCCGATGGTGTTCTGGTGCTGAACGCCGACGACCCGCACAGTGAGGTCATCGAACAGGCTGCAAGATGCAGAATTGTGAAATTCAGCATTGATAATCCGGATGTTGATATTTCCCTGAAAAGAGTTTGGCGCGCTAAAAAACGAACGAATTACAACCTCGTCCATAACGGAAAGGACCTTGGTCGATATGCGCTCAAACTCTATGGTAACCATAACATCTACAATGCCCTCGCCGCCCTTGCTGCGTGCCATAGCGCGGGTGTTGATCTTCAAAAAGCGGCTCAGGTGCTTTCGGATTTTAAAGGTGCGGCCCGGAGACTGCAGCTGCTCGGCGAACCCTGGAATGTCGCCGTTCTCAGCGACTATGCTCATCACCCCAACGAGATTAAAGCCAGTATCTCAGCGACGAAACAGCAGTTCCCCAACAGACGCATTTTCTGTATATTCCAGCCTCACCAGTATTCCCGTACCAAAAAAATGCTTGGAGAGCTTGCACAAACCTTCAAAGATTGCTGGATGGCGCTCATCTCCGACATCTATGCCGCCAGAGATACCGAAAAAGACAGGGCGGCTGTAAATTCTATGGATTTGGTCAGATTAATCAATGAAGATTTAGGAATGAAAGCTCACTATGTTCCTGATTTTGAGGATATTGAAGACATTATCGTGCGAGAAGTTGTCCCGGAAGATGTCGTTTTGGTTATGGGAGCCGGAAATATTTGGCAGGTTGCGCATAATATTGTACCGCAAATCCAGATGAAAGGCGCAAAACAGTACCACGCAGCATAAAACTCTAATAAAACACATGCAAAAACATAATATGCAAAATTTCACGGATAACAGCTTTGTGAAAAAACAGGCCCTTAATCGTCTAACCACTTTTCGTATGGGAGGCGTTCCGCTTTTTTATTCTCAACCCCATAACTACGAAGAACTTGGCCATGCCTTAAGATTGTGCCGCGACAATAATCTCGACTTCAAAGTGCTGGGAGGGGGGTCTAATTTGGTTGTGGATGACTATGAACTTGATTTTGGCGTCATACATATATGTAATCCCGTTTTCAATAAGATAACCGCAGGCCCGAATAATACGGTACATGTCGGTGCAGGTGTATCACTGAGAAGTATTCTTCGTTTTTGTAAAGATCAGGGACGCGGTGGAGCGGAGTTTTTGGCCGGAATACCCGGCACGCTCGGCGGTGCTGTCGCCGGCAATGCCGGTGCATGGGGAAGTTCCGTTGAATCGGTGCTGAAAAGTGTTATAACCGTCGACAGGTGCGGTGAAACCCGCAGACTGTTGAAAAAAGACATTGATTTCTCTTACCGCAAAGCAGATCTGGGCGGTCAGGTGATTACAGAGGCCGAGATGGAACTCCAGCCCCGCAGCCCGGAACTGGTAAAGAAACTTATCAAAAAAAATCTGGACAGAAAAAAAGCTTCTCAACCTACAAGTAAACCCAATGCCGGATGCATTTTTAAGAACCCGGCCAATGAATCGGCCGGCAAACTCCTGGATGTCTGCGGTTTTAAGGGCTGGTCGCTCGGCGGGGCCAGGGTGTCGGATCAACACGCCAATTTTATCTGTAATGACAAAAAAGCATCATCTCAGGATGTCTTCCGCATGATCGAAAAGATGAAAAAAGCCGTTAAAGAGAAATTTGATATCGACCTGGAATTGGAAGTTAAATTATGGAGAAAAGATGATAATGCAAAAGTTGCATAATATCCCTGAAACTGAACTCAAGGTCGCTGTCGTTATGGGCGGAGTGAGCAATGAAAGAGAAGTGTCTCTCAAATCCGGTAAAGCCGTAGCCAACGCACTGAAAAAGCGCGGGGTGCAGGTTGTGCCGATTGATTTGAAAGATAAAAATATCGAACCTGTCAAAAAAGCCGATCCGGATGTAGCCTTTATTGCCCTGCACGGAGAGTTCGGGGAAGACG
>JAGYMJ010000066.1 GCA_018400625.1 Planctomycetota bacterium | reverse complement strand
TAAAACCACCCGCATATTCACCCGGCGCGAGATAAAGCGTGTCGCCCTGCTTTAATTCCCGAACCGCACGCGCCAACGTTTGCCAGGCATTGGCAACCGACAACCCGTCCGCCGTGTCATCCCCGTCAACCGCAACATAATAAATGCTGGGTTCAAAGGGAACGGGGCCGGCGTCGCCCCCGTCCGGTCCTGCCCCACGGAAGCGTGAAGTGGCCTGCAGCCGGTAATCGTGGTTTTGCGGATCCGCAAACTCAGAATCCGGATTCAGATCGTCAAAATGGGAGAGGATAATATTGCCCGGCGGATAATCCCGGGGCCGTTCGCCAATGATGGAGCGGGTGACATTTTCGGGCCGGACGCTCCAAAGGCCCGTTGCGACGGAAGCTTCGACCGTATGAAAATATTTCACGCCGGTCTTGATCTTGACATCCGCCGCAGGGTTGCCCCAGGCCAGGTTGCCGATCAGCCGGCTTTTGTTCTCCGGTTCGTTACCGGGAACCTGCCAATCGCCATATTCGCCGCCATCGGTTCCGGTGCCGTAAATATTGACCCCGTACATGCCGTTAAGATACGAAACGGAATCACGGATCACGTCCCGTCGCACACTGAAACCGGTGATCCCGCCCATGTCACCGCTTTTGAAAGCGGAATCGTTGCCCCAGGCTTCGCAACCTTCCACCAGGTTGTCGCCGCTGCTCGGGCCGGCGGAATTCAGGCCGATCCCCCAACCGTTGAGCCAGACACGGCAATCCCGGACCACGCAATCCTTGCCGTTGGCTAGGAAAATGCCCCAGACACCGCCATGCGAGCGGGCACGATACGTTAATTGCTCCAGCGCATTGAATCCCGTCACCGCAAGCCCTTCGATGACGACACGACGCGCATTCAGCAAATACAGCCCGTGAGTAGGAATGACCGATACCGTGTAACGATGCGTGGCCGGCGGCGACATGTCAGAGGTCGAGATGTAAAGCTTCCCGGCGGAGCGGTCATAATGGAACGTGCCGGGGTTGAATTCCAGTTCCACGGGGTTCGGCTTGTTTTGCAATATGGTCAGGGTATCCTGCTCGTTGACGGCCGGCACGTCGCCCTCAAAATCGAAATCCGCCACATACACAAAACGGCGGCCTTCAAGCGGACGAAAGGCGGGGGCGGGCACGTCGCCCCGCAAGACAGCCGTGCCGGGAACAGCGGCCCGGATAGTGGTCACCGCCTCCTCCGAACCGAGGTCATCGCGCCGTACACTCCCCAGGTACTCGCCGGGCAGGATCGTCAGCGTATCTCCCGGCTCCAGCGCGTCCACACCCCGCTGAACCGAAGCAAAAGGAGCCTCACGGCTGAGCCCGTCGTGCGTTTCGTCACAGCCTTCAAGGCCGACAAAATACTCATTGGCTCCAGCGAATGAAAGTGCCAAAGAGAACGTCAACAACGATAAAATCGATATCTCTCGTAACATTGCATCTATCTCCAAAGTGAAAGTTGCCAGTGAACCGCGCATGTTGACGCGTCTTCCTACTAAGAGCGAAAAATACTGGTAGATATTCAGTAAAGTGCGTAAGTTTTCTCACCACCGTGCCTTGTGCCGATGGGATGATGATTAACCACTAAGAGCAATTAGTCACAAAGAACTTCTGCCGTCAATCCGGAGCGCTCGCCGGCCACGAAGGTCCATTATAAGTATTCAGCAACTCCCTCTGTTACCACCGGACTTGTTCCGGTGGTCGCTACCGAATCACGTCAGCAGGACATCTGAACGAACTCGTTTTAATCTTTGCAAAGCGGATATGGAATAAATATATGGATAGAGTTCTTCGAAATACCATAGGCGGGCAAAATATAATCCTATCGGTGAAGACTGCACCTCCGTCCCGTGCCTGGTGCGTTCAATCAGCCACGAAGCGCCTGCATTGGCGGCATTAAGCATATCGCCCTCTTTATCGCCGCGGGCCTGCCGACCGGTAAGGAGACGCGCAAGCGCATCGACGGCGAGCGCGGTTTCCTCGACCGAGCTCTCAATTCCTTTGGCCGCCCCCCACCCCCCATCATCATTCTGATTCTTGATTAACCATTCCGAAGATTTTTTCATTAAAGCCTCACTATCCGCCATGCTGCAGATACCCTGGATAACCTTTGATGTGCCGTAAAGAGGATTGGTTGCATGATGATGTTTTTCATTTCCAAACCAAAGCGGTATCCATGAACCGTCTTCAGCCTGAGTATTACTCAGATAATTCATCGACCTTGCAATGGCTTTATCCAGTCGCTCCTTAAAGGACGGGCGGACCTGCCCGCTCCAGGTTTGCATGGCTTTGACGGCGTGGGCGGTGAGATCGGGCGCGCTCCGATCGAACGGCATATCCATCCAGCCCTTGCAAAAAGTCGGTATCCCACCGTCCTTATTTTGCAGATTCAAGAGCCATTTCAGCCCCCTTTCCGCCGCCCTGACGCAATCTTTTTTTTCGGTTGTTAGGTGATGAATAGCGATTAACGCGCCGGCGGTGTCGTCGGCGTCGGGCACTCCCCCTGGCAGATCGGTCCATGCCCACCCGCCCGGCCGCGCGTCAGTATAGGGATGTCGCGTCAAGTACTGCTGATCCAGGAGCCATTCAAGTGTTTTTTGCCTTTCATCCTGCCCGATGCCTTGCTCCGCATCAGAGGCTTCAGCCAGAGCGTTGACCGTCAAGCTCGTGAGCCATGTCGAGAGGTTTGTATCGATTGCCCAACTGCCATCGGGCCGCACGGAGTCGGCGATAAATTCGACGCCTTTCTCCACCACGGGGTCATTGCGCAGGCCCGCTCCGACAAGGCTCATCACCACGAAGCTGGTCAGGGGAACCGCTTCCAGAAACCCTCCGTTTCCCGGCTGTATTCGGGCAAGGACTTTTATCGCTTTCCTTCGCGCCAGCAAGCGGATGAACCGCACGGCCGGTTTAACGGCATTGCTTTTGCCGACATTGACAAGCCCCATCGAAATGAGCGCCGGCAGTGCATAGCTCACAACGGAGAGCGGGAGCCACCGGAAAAGTGGACGGGGCAATAAAGCCAACTCGAAAGGCAGAATCTTTATCCAGGGCCAGAGCTCGGGCTGTGAACCGCCCGGCAGACCGGCCAGAGCACACATCGTAAGAATAGGCACGGAAAAGGTCTTATCATCCGAATAATTTTCATCTATTGCCCCGGCGAGCAGTTCCGTATCCATACCGCCGGCAGCATCCGCCACCCAGCTTCGCGCGCCACAAATTATCTGCGCATGGTGGTTATTCTTATCAGCAGCGTTCAAAGCGGCCCAGCACAGGGTTGTGGTGCTGATGTTGCTCTTACTACGTGTTGTATCGCCCCACCCGCCATCGGGATTCACATCCGACGCAAGCCATTCCATACCGCTGGTGATCATGTCGGCGTGTTTTTCTGCATCGGCGGCGTATAAAGCAAAAACGGCGGTTGCAGTGGCCAGGGCGCTGCTGGAGAGCCGGCCCTCCCAGAATCCTTTTGTATTATATTCAGCAAACAAGCCCTTTTTGAGGTTGTTCAGTGTATCATCCAGTTGTTGGGACAATTTATTGACCATTTTTTTGTTAAAAACTTCTAATGGTAGAAATCGCGTTCTTTCATACCCCGGGAGACCTGACCGAACCACAAATGTATATATTCACTGAACCACGTGGCATCCCCACCGTGCCCTGTGCCGGTGGAATGAAGATTCAGAGCTAAGTGCCA
>JAGYMJ010000065.1 GCA_018400625.1 Planctomycetota bacterium | reverse complement strand
GCCCTGTGCCGGTGGTGATCAAGTGAGACGGGGTTCACTGAATATTTACCATTAACTTAGCATACAACCCCTTTTTTTCATATTAAACCGTTTGAGGAGATTGAAGATGAATAATCCCGTTCGTGTCGGAATTGCAGGTTGTGGTAAGATCGCTCGGGTGGGCCATGTCCCCGGCATTCAATCCACGGATGCCGGCCAGATCGTTGCGCTGTGTGATGTCGATGTCAAACAGGCCGAGAGATTACGCAATGAACTTGTTTCCGACGCCAATATTTATGAAAGTCTGGACGTTATGCTTGCATCGAATATCGACGCGCTTTGCATCTGCACTCCGAACAACTTCCATTATCCCATGACGCTGGCGGCCCTCAAGGCCGGGATGCACGTCCTTTGCGAGAAACCCATGGCGGCCGGTTTGCCGGAAGCTTCGGAGATGATCTCCGCCGCCCAAAAAGCCGACAGAATTTTGCATATCAATCAGTCGCTCCGCTATAATCCGATGTATGTAACCCTTGCTGAGTTAATTCAACAGGGAGAGATCGGCGAAATTCTCCATTTACGCTGTATTCGCGGGACGTCAAACACCCCGAACAGGGCATGGTCGCCCGGAGCGGACTGGTTCGTGTCCAGCGAAGCGGAGGGAGGATTGGTCTTTGACATTGGAGTTCATATGGCCGACCTTTTGCAGTGGTATGGGGGCAAAGTCAGAGATATCCGCGCCTATGTCGATACCCGGCTGCCGGATATCGATGTTCCCGATAACGTGAACGCTTTGATGCGGTTCCACAACGGAGCCGTGGGCGTACTGGAATTGAGCTGGACTTTACCGACAGGCGCCAATTTACTTGAAGTTTATGGAACAAATGGCAGGATTCGGTGTGGTTTCACGGAGCAGCCGATAGAACTCACCCGCATTCCCAATGACAACGAAGAACCGCCTGTTTCTTATCCCGCTCCCAAAGAAGGAGTCAAAGACAGTTATCAGGCCTTTATCGATGCCGTATTGGGGCGCACTGAATCCCCCACTCCCGGAGAGTTGGGGCGCGATGCCGTTGCGCTCTGCGACGCAATCCAGCGCGCCGGCGACAGCGGAACAACCGCCGAGGTTGAGTACTGAGCATCTCAACTTTCCCGTTGATAATTCTTCCGTTCACGATATCGGACAGGAGGAATATTCATGCGATATTATTTCATGACGGAATATGTTTTATAACTTCAATTAAACACAAGGAGACTATTATGCAGATTGGTGTCAGTTCGTACAGCTACAGCAAACTTGTCAAATCAGGTCAACTTTCCCAGATCGAGGTCCCCCGAAAAGCAAAAGAAATGGGATTTGATGTGCTCGAATTTTCCACTATCCACGTCCCCGACAGTATCGACCTTGAAGATTTTGCCCATCAGCTCAAAGAAGAATGTGAACGACAGGATATGGCCGTCACCAACTACACGATCAGCGCCGATTTCCTCAGAGGTTCAAACGGAGATCTGGAGGCGGAGATCGAACGTGTCAAGGGCGAGGTGCGTGTGGCGGGAATATTAGGTTCATCAGGAATGCGCCACGACGCTTCAAGCGGTTTTCCGCCCGACCACCAGGGCGCCCGGAGTTTTGACGATGCGCTCCCGATTCTGGCCGAAGGCTGCCGTGCAGTGACCGAATATGCCGCCGAGCACGGCATCAAAACCATGGTCGAAAACCACGGCCATTTTTGCCAGGACAGTGTTCGCGTCGAGAAACTCGTCAATGCGGTTGACCACCAAAATTTTGGCGTTCTGCTGGACATGGGCAACTTTATTTGCGTTGATGAGGACCCCGGGATCGCCACAGGACGACTGATGCCTTATGCATTTCACGTCCATGCCAAAGACTTTCATCTCAAAGATGGAACGCATCCCTGGCCGGGTAGTGGCTGGGCCTTGACGCGCGGTGGTAATTATCGCCGCGGCGCTATCATTGGCCACGGAGATGTACCGATTATTCAGTGTCTCCGCATCATGAAAAAAGCAGAATTCGATGGCGTTTTATCGATTGAATTCGAAGGTATCGAAGATGTTCTCATGGGGATCGAGCACGGTCATGCCAATCTGAGACGATTCGTGGCCGAGGTTTACGGAGAATAAGTCCATGCACTCCCGCTTTCAGTTTTGAGAGATATTCCCGGCATACGCCCGCTCGATCTGCCTTCAGACCGCGATCCCGCTTACCATATCATCCCGTTCACTTTTGTCGCGGAAGAGATACCGGGTATCAGCAGAAAACAATATATCAAAGCGGCTTTTAAAAAGGTCACTGGTAAATATTCAGTGAACCCCGTTGCCTCATCCCCACCGTGCCCTGTGCC
>JAGYMJ010000064.1 GCA_018400625.1 Planctomycetota bacterium | reverse complement strand
GCTCCACCGGGACAAGCCCGGCGGTAACGTGTTTCACTGAATATTCACTTTTTCTTCAATACTTATGTTGAGTTTATGTTTCCGGCGAACACTTTGTTCTGTTAATACTAAAAAAATGATATAACACCTGATTTTCAAACTTAAAGGCTGGAGGTCTATTCGTGACAGAGGATAACATGCAAAACACAGAGGCAACGGAAAATTCCACTGAGGATGCTGAGCAGGTTGCAGGCCGTGTCAGCAGGGTATCAGGACCGCTGGTGGTGGCCCAAAACCTTACGAACGCAAAGATGAACGAAATGGTTCGTGTCGGTGAAGAAAGGCTCTTTGGAGAGATTATTGAGATTCGTGGTAATGATTTTTCTATACAGGTCTATGAGGAGACCGAGGGCATAGGCCCCGGCGATCCCGTCGTGCGAACCGGCGCTCCTTTGAGTGTTGAACTGGGCCCTGGTCTGGTGACCGCAATTTATGATGGCGTACAGCGGCCGCTTGATCTTCTCGAGGAGCAGACGGGGCGTTATATTACCCGCGGAGCGGAAGTGCCGGCCCTTAGTCGCGAGAAGAAGTGGGATTTTCAGCCGACGAAAGAAGAGGGCGATCAGGTCGTGCCGGGCGATATAATCGGTACCGTGCAGGAGACCGCCGTCGTGGAGCACCGCGTTATGATCCCGGAGGGTGTCAGCGGAACATTGAAAAAAATCGACGCCGTTCAGGCGACCATAACGGATCCCGTGGCGGTTGTTGAAACGGAGGGCGGAGAAGAGAAAGAAATAGTCATGCTCCGGCATCAGCCGGTGCGCATAGCGCGAACAGCAGCGAAAAAGCTGCCCCCGAATATCATGCTGGTGACCGGTCAGCGAGTCATCGACATGTTTTACCCGCTGGCCAAAGGCGGCACCGCTTGTGTACCCGGGCCGTTCGGCAGCGGAAAGACGGTGGTGCAGCATCAGTTGGCAAAATGGGCTGACGCCGACATCATCGTTTATGTCGGCTGCGGTGAACGGGGCAATGAGATGACCGATGTGCTCCTTGAACTCCCTGAATTGGAAGACCCCCGTTCGGGTGAGACCCTTATCAACCGTACGGTTCTGGTGGCGAACACTTCCAATATGCCGGTGGCCGCGCGTGAAGCTTCGGTCTTCACCGGCATCACGATGGCGGAATATTTCCGGGACATGGGATATTCTGTCGCCTTAATGGCGGACTCCACCTCAAGGTGGGCGGAGGCGATGCGCGAAATATCCGGAAGGCTTGAAGAAATGCCGGGAGAAGAGGGCTACCCCCCATATTTAGCGAGCCGTATTGCGAGTTTCTACGAGCGCTCGGGGCGTATCATATGTCACGGCCAGGAGGAGAGGGAGGGAAGTTTGAGCTTGATTGGAGCGGTATCACCCCCCGGCGGTGACCTGTCTGATCCGGTTGTGCAGTCAACACTCAGGGTTGTGCAGGTGTTCTGGAGCCTGGAAGGTGAGTTGGCGGCCGCCCGGCACTTTCCCGCAATCTCGTGGCTGCGGAGTTATTCACTGTACCAGCAGAACCTGGATAAATGGTCAAATGAAAACGTCAATGAACAATGGGCGGGGAATCGTGAACGCGCTATGGCATGTTTGCAGAAGGAATCGGAACTTGAAGAATTAGTGCGGCTGGTCGGTATGGAATCGCTTTCCGATGAAGACCGGCTCCTGATGGAAGTGGCACGGATGCTGCGGGAAGACTTCCTTCACCAGAATGCCTTTGATGATGTTGACACCTATACAACTCTGAATAAACAGTTCCGCATCCTCAATTCCATTCTGCACTATGACGCCATGGCAAGGGAGGCCCTGGGAAGTGGAGGCGATTTGGATAAGATTCTTGACATCGAAGCCCTGGAACAGATTGCAGGTGCCCGGATGATAAGTGAAGAGGAAATCGACAAATTTGATGAGCTTGACCAGAATATTGAAGAGCAAATAAAAGAATTACTTTAAGATACACGAAATGTATGTTTTTTGCGTAAGTGCAGCAAAAACTCAGGAGAAAAGAAATTGGCTAAAGAATATCTAACAGTCAGAGAACTCGCCGGGCCGCTGATGCTGGTGGAAAACGTGGAAGAGGTGACTTTCGGCGAACTGGTGGAGATTGAATTGTCTGACAAAACCGTTCGGCGCGGGCGTGTGCTTGATATCAACGAGAGGCAAGCGCTTGTGCAGATTTTTGAAGGGACTTCCGGCATAAAAACGGAGCAGACCAAAGTCAAATTTCTTGGCAAAGGGCAGGAAATAGGGGTGTCGAACGATATGCTCGGACGAATCTTTGACGGCGCTGGGAAGCCTGTTGATGACGGCCCGGAGATCATACCGGAAAAGCGACTGAATATTAACGGTAACCCGATCAACCCCTACGCCCGGGATTATCCCAATGAATTTATCCAGACCGGAATATCGACAATTGACGGGCTTAACCCGCTGGTTCGGGGCCAGAAACTGCCCATATTTTCGGGCTCGGGCCTGCCGCATGCACGATTGGCGGCCCAGATTGCCCGCCAATCGGATGTTATCAGCGGCGAAAGCAACTTTGCCGTGGTCTTTGGCGCCATGGGGATAACCTTTGAAGAAGCCAATTTCTTCATTTCCGACTTCCGCGAGACCGGTGCGATGGAAAGGACGGTTTTATTTGTCAACCTCGCCGATGACCCGCCAGTGGAAAGGATAGCCGTCCCGCGACTCGCATCAACGGTGGCGGAATATCTGGCTTTTGAACTCGACATGCATATTCTGGTCATACTGACGGATATGACGAACTACTGTGAAGCGGTAAGAGAAGTCTCCGCCGCCCGCAAAGAGGTTCCGGGCCGTCGTGGGTATCCCGGCTACATGTACACCGATTTATCCCAGATATATGAACGCGCCGGGCGGCTTAAGGAATGCGAAGGGTCGATCACTCAGTTCCCGATACTTACAATGCCTGAAGATGATAAGACACACCCGATACCGGACCTCACCGGCTATATTACGGAAGGGCAGATTATCCTCTCCCGAACACTGCATGGGGAAGGTATTTATCCCCCGGTGGATGTGCTGCCGTCCCTTTCCCGACTGAAGGATAAAGGTATTGGCGAGGGTAAAACGCGGGCCGATCATGCGGATGTAATGAATCAGCTTTACGCCGCCTATTCGCGGGGAAAAAACGCTCAGGAATTGGCCACCGTGCTTGGCGAATCCGCACTTAATGAAGCCGACCAGAGGTATGTAAAATTTGCGGAAAGCTTTGAAGAAAATTATATTCAGCAGGGAGAGTCCGAAAACCGTACGATAGAAGATACCCTGAGGATCGGTTGGGAAACCCTTGGTATCCTGCCTAAACAGGAACTCAAGCGTATTCATGATGAATACATCGATCAGTATTATGAAGCGGAGCAGGAGTAAAAGTTATTCATTCTCTGTGCGATGATTTTAAGAGGATATACAATAAATGGCTGAAAGACTGCAAGTAAATCCGACAAGAATGCAACTGATGCAGCTCAGAAAAAGGCTGGGTGTGGCAGTTCATGGTCATTCTCTGCTCAAAGACAAGCTGGAAGGTCTGATGGCGGAGTTCATGGAATTAATCGATGACTATAAAGAAATGCGACGTGAATTCGACCAGCAGTACCCCGATGTGGCACGCCTTTTCGTTCTTGCCGGTATTGCCGGTTCCCGCGACGCGGTAGAGGATGCGATAAACCAGGGAAAGTCTGAACTCGAAATCACCGAAACGCAGCGCAACGTGCTGAGTTTACAGGTACCGCATTTCGAGGTGAGCGTGAAACAGGGGGGCGGCTACAGCCTTTTTGAGGCCCCGCTGGAACTCGATGAAGCGGTGGGGAGTATGGCCGAGTATCTGCCCAAAATCCTGGAACTGGCCGAAACCGAGCATAGTCTGTGGCTGATGATGAAAGAGATTGAAAGCACCCGCAGGCGTGTCAATGCCCTGGAATATATAATGATACCGCGACTGCGAAATACCGCTAAATATATTCAGTCGAAATTGGATGAAAATGAACGATCAAATATCACGCGCCTGATGAAAATAAAAGATATGCGTTTAGAAGAAGAACGTCAGGAACGTTTGAAAAAACGGGGGGAACGCTGACCTTCAGCCCGGGTCCTTTATCATGCAGGGACCATTTTGACCGACTTCATGCCATTGGTACGGGGCACTGGAAGTCTGGCCGAAAAGGTGTTCATTATTTACTCATCTTGCAATGTTGCAGCACTAAGAACGCGTGAAATGCGGTTTAATCCATTATCGAGTCGAGCAAGGGGGCCGGTGAATATCTGATGGGGTCCGTGCAAGGCAGCCCGGTCTGAGCCTCGATCGTTTCAATAGCATCACTCGCCTGCTTTTCAGAGATTCCCAGCGTATTGACCGCTATGGCGCAGACACGCGAAGGATGCAGGGCTCCGGCCGCTGTGGCTAATTGTTCGTGGATTTTGACAACCTCCGGAAGCGGGGGTATTTTAATCTCGGGGATATTGGCAAGCCCCTTCTGTCCGGCCCGGTGGACTAATATAAGATGAGTCGGCTGCATGCCGCGCATGAGCGGTAAAGTGGCAGAGGACCCCGGATGAAGCAGAGAGCCCTGGCCTTCCAGAAAGAGCAAGTCGCTTTGCTCCGCGGCCCTCAAGACCATTTTCTCGACGGCGGAGGCCGCATAATCAACGCGTATGGCGTCAATGGCAATACCCTCTCCTGAGATCATAATCCCTGACTGGCCGGTAGCCAGGAATTTTGATTTCAAACCGCGTTCCAGCGCCAGAAGATGCATTTCGAGGGCGGCGCATTTTTTCCCTACCGCCATATCGGTGCCTACGGTTAAGACGCGCTTGCACTTCAAATGGGCGGCTGCTCCGGTCGCTACGGAAAGGTTTTCAGGTTCCTTACGCACGTCCCATATCCATTGCCCGTCAGTTAAGCATGATTTAAACTCCGGCATTTCCGAAAGTTCCGTGTGCAGCCCATTGACCAAAGACAGGCCGGATTTCAGGGCCAGTTGCAGTTCATCGGCCCATTCCTCCGGTAATTGCCCGCCGGAGGGCGCTATCCCTATGACCAAAACGTCAGGTTTATAGGGCAAGGCTTGCTGTATCGACTCGACGATAGGGACATTCCGATCGATACCGGAACATTCTTTTAACCGGCGTCCCGGGCAATCCCTATCGATCACCGCAACGATATTGTTGCGGCTATACCGCAGCATTGTCAGCCCGGTCTTGCCTTTAGGGCCAAGGATGCCGTTATGTAAAAATATGGCGATACGGTGTCTTGGACTAAGCAACTCAAATTTTACCTGATTGGAATTGTCCTTTTATATTGGATAAGACATACTTTTTAACGCAGGTGGTCCGGGTGCAGCCCGCCGCCTCTCATGATGCGTCGGGAGCCGGGCGTGATGCGTCGCCATCTGATCGTATGGGGATTATCATTGCAAAGCTGTTCAATCTCATCCCAGATTTCACGAGCACGCCTGTCCGCCTCTTCGTCCTGTCCCCGGCTCTCTCTCACACGCTGTATCAGGTCGCGGAGTTCCGCGATCATCGAGGTGTAATCGAGGCCCACGCGAACAAAATTCACGCGATCGCGAAACTTGTCCGGTCCATCAGCGGTCAGTTCCGCCGCGCGGTCCATTAACGCATATAACTCGTCAAAGAATGCCTGATCATAAACCGCGGCATAGCCTTCATTCTGAACGGAATAATTATCGACCATACGGTTGCGTGCGTCTTCAAGCCGAGTCCAGTAATCTTTCAGCTCGGCGGAAGCGGGGCCGAAAGCCCGCTGATAATAGTCGTCCATAATGTCGTCAACCTCTCTTGCAGGGTCCCAGAGCAGTTGTGTCCCGAGGTAATACA
>JAGYMJ010000063.1 GCA_018400625.1 Planctomycetota bacterium | reverse complement strand
AAAAAAGCATACTCGATAACGTCAAAAAATGCCGCCATTTCCTCTAAGCTTTATCTGTTACGAAAAGAAATCCGCGTTCATGTCACATTAAAACATGAGAGTCAATCCGAAATGCAATTCTTGATTTCCTCTTTTGACATCAATTTCATCATTTTGGTCTCTGAGGCTTTCAAGCGCGCGTCCCCATTCGAGTCTCAATTTGAGGGAACGCAGCAAATCAAATTCAGCGCCGACACCGGCACCAAAGAGAGTTCTGTTGAGTTCAAAAGCCGTTCGTTGATTATTGAGTGTTCGTCCGTAGTCGCAGAAAACCATGAGCGCGAGGTCCCAATCGGCCTGACCGTAAACATTCTGCGGCGCAAAGCGGAAGGGGCGTCCGAACAGCGGTATTCGGCCCGGTTCCGGCGAAGGCTCTAGGGCTCGGGGTAAATGATAACGGTATTCCGCGCGCATCACCAGGGCGTCGTCGCCTGAAACGGCGGATTCGGGATAGCCCCGCACGGTATAAGTGCCGCCGATGGAGCGTTTAGCGCTGGGGGTGAGTCTTTTATCATTGAACACCGTTTGACCGGTCAGTTCAAGAGCAAGGTTATGAGCGAGAGTCGATGTTGAGGGGTCGTCGGGGTTATCGAAGTTATCGCCGCGGAAGAGCGGTTCAAGGAACATGGCATGCCGTGCTCTGAGATTCATGATCGTCCAGTCGATATCGGAGTCAAGGCGACCAAGCTCGTCAATTCCGTCCTCATCGGTATTGGCGACACTTGAGCTATTTCTCTCGACATCGAGTGTAAGGTTGAACTGTTTGGTGCGTGTGTAGCGTTCGAATTCAATTCCGGCATAAGGCAGGAAGAAGGGTTCGCGGTGCCATTGAGCATCTGGAACAGGTTGTTTAACTTTCGATTCTTCCCATCGGGCGCCGCCGAACAGATTGACGAACAGCTCCCCTCTCTGGTAGAGGTTCCAATTGAGTTCCGTGCCGGCCTGCCATCCTTCCCCTTTAAATTCTCTTTCCCAGACTCCGACATCGGCGGCTTTATACCGGTTCCATCGTCCATAGGTTCTGAGGTTCGATTGAAGCCATTTAACGGGTATTTGGTAGGAGCCGAGCACGAAGTGGACTTCATCGAATCCAGAGGTGATATAGTCGAGGTTCAGGATATCGTCGCGTCCGGTAAGCTGGGTATGCGAGACCCCGAACCTTTGCTGCGTCTCATTGGTTGATTCGGTGCCGGTATTCGAGAGCTGGAAGTAAGCGAGCCAGGGTCGATCTTCATAAATTTTGTAATCGAGTTCCGCCTGGCCGGGTTGATCAGCGGCGGCAAGGGTGGTGCTGACGTAGCGTCGGGGGTGTTGGCTGAGCCGGACGGCATAGTTATCGAGTTCCCGTTCACGGAGCGTATCGCCTTCTTTGAGGGGTGAGCGATCGAT
Organism: Planctomycetota bacterium; assembly: GCA_018400625.1. GTDB lineage: Bacteria > Planctomycetota > Brocadiia > SM23-32 > SM23-32 > PUMZ01. Next base: position 1,906 of record JAGYMJ010000063.1, on the reverse strand, counting down.
TATTTTTTGGTGAGCATCCAGATTGGCTTTTTCGGTTTCATTTTCGAACCGCTGACCGGAGGCGACGGTACGGACTTGAGCGATGGAGGTGGTATAGATGACAAAATCGAGGGTGGAATCATCGCGAAGGTCGTCGGCGGTTTGGGGGCAGATATTTGTCGGGCTGACACGGACATAGACACCGATAAGGCCGCGTTGGTTGAGTTCTTCAAGGATTCGGGAGCCGGCGTAATTGATGGCTTCCGGAGAGAGGTCATAGGTTTGATCGGGCGGACTGCCGAGTGTCCATTGGAAGCGTTCATCGGCCTGGTGAGGGGCGGTAAGTCCTTTTTCGGTTTTCCCGAAAGTCATGCTCATTCCTTCGAGTTCACTTAACGGGACCTGACCTTTTCTTTGAGTATGGTATTGCAGATTGAATCTACCGACCGAGTAGAGCTGATTATTTTCGGGTTCGGTCTCACGCGACAGAATATCCTCGTTTCGGTGATTTGTTTCATCACTTTGTCCTCCGGTTTTTTGTCCGAGAGCGATCAGGGAAGGGAAGGTTAACAGCACAACAACACCGATACAGATGGCTCTCATCGGGAACTCCCGGTCCGTTTTATTCAACTTCAAACTCTTCTTTAGATTCATCGAGATACCCCACATTAAAAAACTATGCTTTTGAACTCATACCCCATTAAGATTTGCCTCTTCTTCACGCTCCAAGGAAAATCTATAGATCATTTATCGACAATATTTCAATTTACATATTTCAAAATAATACATCAAAAATTTTAAGGACGCAAGTAGATTTTTTAATTAATTTTTATTTAAGTGCATGCATGAGCTGTCAACACCATTCATTACAAACACTTATATATATACACTTTTCTTTCTTTTTTTTTGAAAAAATCGAGAAATATTTTTAATACACAGGTAACATATAAAACAAAAGTATTTTGGTGTCGTGATTTCATGAAACGTGCCGTCCTCCGGCTGGGACTCCTGTATTGTGGGGTGTTTTTCTTTGTAAGTCCTCAGTGAACCACCGCAGCATTCCCACCGTGCCTTGTGCCTGCCTGTGCGTCGCACGCAGACAGGCCGGTGGAATGATGATTCTCAGCTACAGCGGGCATAAACAATCCGGCAGCCCGGTGCTCGCCGGTCAAGAGGCAAAATTTACTCTGCCCATTAAAGTTTTTGCTAAGCTTTTTCCAAAAAGCGAAATCCTTATCGAGGAGTACCATTACCGTAGCGGTTCCACCAAACAGGTCCTCAAGGGGGCGGCTCTCGATCGATTCCTCTTGCGCAAGCAAGGACGGCACTGGGATGGCGTGCCGGTGCCCTATATTACGCTGGAGGATTGCAGTAATAATGCTTTCAGCCTGTTCCGGGAGAAGGCCTCAAAAAGTGGACGCGTTAGCGGAAAGGTGCTGGAGGATGATCAGAATGCATTACTGGGGAATCTCCAACTTGTCGAAGGAGACTATCTGAAACGGGCAGCAGTGCTGCTGTTTTATGACGATCTCAAATCCTTTGTTACCGGAGCTTATATTAAAACGGGTTTCTTTGTTACCGATGATGAACTCCGGTACCAGGACGAAATCCACGGTAATTTGTTCGAACAGGTGGACAAAACGCTGGAACTTTTGTTTACAAAATATCTGAAGGCGTATATCCACTACGAGGGCGTGCAGAGAGTGGAAAAGTTTTTGTATCCGGAAGGCGCGTTGCGTGAAGCGCTGCTCAATGCCGTGGTGCATAAAGATTACAGCGCAGGAGTGCCTATACAGATAAGCGTGTATGATGATAAAGTCGTGATATGGAATCCAGGCCGGCTGCCGGACAATTGGACGCTGGATCGTTTGATGGCCAAGCATCCGTCGAAACCATTTAATCCCCTGATTGCGAATGCATTTTTCCG
>JAGYMJ010000062.1 GCA_018400625.1 Planctomycetota bacterium | reverse complement strand
GATTCTCGCGCCGTGATCGGTCGCGACGGCCGGGAAAGAGAGCAAAACGGCACGGATAATTTCTGGGTGCAGCCCTGGGAGGAGATGACCGAGGTGGCCGGCGACTGGGGAGACGGGCGTTACGAAAAGCACGGGCTGACGGTGGTGATGCCCCAGCTCGCACAGCGTTTCCCCAAGGAGATAGCGTTCGGTCCCGATAGTGTACGTGCAGTATTCTGGTCCGGTCGCAGCGGCCGGGAATTGGATTTTCGAGCGCTGACACTTGTCGATGAATACTGGCAGGAATGGGCAACTGGTCATTTTCACGGCGAGCCCCGGGCGCCCGGCGGGCCCATGGAACTGGCGGCGCATCCCAGCAATGCGCAGGGAGCGGCACGCACGCATGACCTCTGGCTTCTGCCGCGTGGCATAGGTGCTGATGAGCAGTCCATTACTACGCGCGCCCGGGCGGCGTCACACCCTCCGCTCCTGCTTTCCGATCCGCATTGGCTGAGCGCAACAGGCGCTATCGGATGGCCCCTGCATCCCAAAGATGAGGAACGTTTCCCCGGGGCCGAAGAGATGATCGATACGTATTGGAATACTGTGATGAGTTCATATGTGCAGCTCAGGCATACCGGTTTCATCGAGTGGGGGAAAAATCATACGCTTCGGCACGCCAGAAGCCTATTCTTCCGGTTATCTCGACTCACAGATTACGGGTTGGGGCGTTATGTTTGGGCTCTTTACGGGCGCAGCGGTGAGCGTGGCTACTGGGAATACGGTTCGCGTTTCAACCGGTTTGTCGGCGATTGGGAACTGGCCAACTGGACGGCCGGCGATAAGTTCAAGGGCGGTTTCGTCGCGGGAGATAATAACCTGCCCTTTCATTGGGGAGAGAGAAGCTATAGCGGTATTATACGTTGCGAATTTGATATAACCGGCCAGACTATTCTTCCCTGGCTGCTCGAATACTACATGACGGGCGATGAGCACGCGCTGGAATTGATACGCATGGTGGAAGAGGCTTATCGGGAGCGCTGGAATATCAGGAACCTTCCTTACAGTACGAGTGATCTGCATCTTCTGACGCTGCTCTACAGCCGGGAATGGGACGAAGAGTTCGCCGATATGGCCCGGCAGCGAGCCGAACAGTGCATTGACCTGGACAATCCTACGGGGATCGATGATCAAAAGCGCTATGGTTCGTTGTACAAACTGGGCACGGATCTGCTGCCGGTCTATGAATATTATCAGGTAACGGGCGATGAGTTAGGGCGTAAGGCCGTTCTCCAGGGAGTCGATTATATGTATCGTCTGGGAGATCGTCCCCATGCGCGCGGGCACCTGACCGGGGCGATGCACGGGCAGAATTACGTCGGTATTCTTTTTGCCGTGGCTTATCAATGGACGCGGAATTCCGATTACCTGCGTGTGCTCAACGACCAGATCAGGCAGGGAGTGGAGCAGATGGACAACCTACGGGGGAGCGTTCATGGTAACCCCTATTTTATGCTCAACACTCCCGCCGGGCTCCAGTTCCTTGCGGCCGTGGACGGGCCGATCGAACCCTTCCCCGTGCTCAGATTCGGCGTAGATGAGGAAGTTTTGCCCATCTTGTTCGATAAAGAGGCCGGTCGTTCCGTCAACATGGGCATTTACCTTTGCCTTCATGAACAGGAAGACGAGGATGCCGCGCCCGAGGTGGTTGTAGAATACGGAGGTTCGGAGATTGAGGTCGAGTTCGAGGTGGAGAAGGCATTCCGAACCAGTACCCCCAGCCGAAGAGACACTTACGGGCGGCACGTCAGCCTGAAGGTGCCCGCCAATGCGCCGGAAGGTACTTACATTCTGCGCTTGCCCAATGCGGAGCAGGTGGAAGTCCTCGATTCGGACGCTAAGGATACCCGACCGGCTGAAGAAGAGTAAAACGTGAATGATTAAGTATTCAGTAAAAACCGCCTGTTACACCGGATTTTTTACGGTCGGACGATATTTTTGTTCACCGTTACCACTGGACTTGTTCCAGGGGACGATATTTTTAAGTCCTCAGTGAACCCCGCTGATTTGGGGTTCCTACCGCCGGGCTTGTC
>JAGYMJ010000061.1 GCA_018400625.1 Planctomycetota bacterium | reverse complement strand
CTTGCTTTTTTACGATACAATGCTTTCCACACTCGCCTGAGCAAGAGCCGGAGGAGCGGGACGGGCGGATTAACGGCTCCGGCTGTAAGTGACAGCCACGTAGTGCTTAATCATCACCCCACCGGCACAGAGCACGGCGGGGAAACAACGTGGTTCACTGAGGGCTTAACTAAAATTACTGTTTGTTTGTGATCATTAAAAGGGAGTCTGCCAGGCCTCTTTAAGACCGTTGTATGAGGATTTAATGATATTTTTGCCGTCTGTTCCGTTGATTGTTAGAAAAGAAGAGCTGTTGGTCCGTCCTATTCGGCTGAAAGAAACTTCTGACATGATGCGTTCGAATTGCTCTTCATTCCCCGGAGCGACCTCGACAAGGAAACGGCTGTTGGACTCGCTGAAAAGCAGAACGTCGTTGTTCTTCAGTCTTGCATCCCCTTCAAATCTTACCCCGCTTAATTCAATATGCAGCCCAAATCCGCCCGAAAATGCCATTTCAGCGGCAGCAGCAGCCAAACCACCCTCCGAGAGATCATGGCAGGCGTTAACCCTACCGCTGTTTATCGCTTCCTGAACGGCTTTCATCGTTTTGACAGATTTCTCTGCATTAACTTGCGGGACGGAACGTCCTTTGATCCCCAGAAGGTCATAATAGTGCGAACCGCCGAGCTCCGGTAATGTATCGCCCAGAAGATAAATAAGAGCGTCGGCAGATTTCAAATCCATGGTCTGTGTATGCCGGACATCTTCAATAACTGATATCGCGCTTATCAGAAGGGTAGGGGGTATGCTGACCGTCTCCTCGCCGGTGTTGAATTCATTATTCAGACTGTCCTTGCCACTGATGAAGGGCACGCCGAAAGCTGAAGCGTAATCGTAACATGCCAGGGCCGCTCTCACCAGCGTGCCGAGCTGTTCAGGTTTACGTGTGTTGCCCCAGCAGAAATTGTCGAGTATGGCGGTTTGAGATAAATCCCCGCCGACCGCGATAATGTTCCTGAGCGCTTCATCAATCGCACCGGCCGCGGCGTGATAAGCGTCAATATCACCATATTTGGGGTTCATACCGCATGCAATCGCCGCACCACGGTATGATCCGAGTACCGGAGTGATAACCGCCGCATCTCCAGGGCCGTCCCTTTCGACGCCGACCAGCGGCTTGATCACCGTGCGTCCCTGGACTTCATGATCATACTGGCGAATGATCCATTCCTTTGAACGCACATTCGGCGCTGCCAGTATTTTTTTAAGAACTTCCTCATAATTCAGACTTTGAGTTTCCGAGCCGCAGCGGGCGAATACAGGACATTCACCGTCAACATCTGAATCATCAAGCAGCGGGTCTTTATGGTTTTTTGGCTGCCAGACAGCCTTTTCCTTGAATCCGGGCAGCCCTTCATGCAGGAATTCCATTTCCAGTTCCGCGACCAGATTACCTTCGTAACGCACCCTGAGAACTTCATCGTCGGTGAAACGACCTATCACGGTAGCTTCAACATCTTCCGCCTGAAAAACATCAAGAATTTTCTCGAGGTTCTGCGGTGGAACGGACAGCACCATGCGTTCCTGGGCTTCGGAAATCCATATTTCGGTGTAAGAAAGCCCCGCGTATTTCAAAGGTACGTCACTGATCTCTGCATCAACACCGGTCTTTTCGCCCATTTCTCCTACGGCGCTGCTCAGCCCGCCTGCGCCGCAATCGGTGATGCAATCATAAAGCCCCATATCCCTGGCTTGCAGTACTGTATCGACCACCTTTTTTTCAGTAATGGGGTTGCCGATCTGTACCGCGCTGCCTGAAACCTCTTCACTCTCACTGTTGAGTTCTATCGAAGAAAAAGTGGCGCCATGTATGCCGTCACGCCCTGTGCGTCCCCCAACCACCAGCACATAGTCGCCGGGCTCGGGGGCCTTTTTTATCTTATCCCGCGGCATAATGCCGACATTGCCGCAGAAAACCAGACAATTTCCGGTATATCTTTTGTCAAAATAAACCGCTCCGTTTCCGGTAGGTATCCCCATCCTGTTACCGTAATCCCTTACCCCGGCAACAACGCCTTGCATAACTCTCTTGGGATGCAATGCCCCCGGCGGAACGTCTTCTTCCGGCATATCGACCGGCCCAAAACAGAATACATCGGTATTGAATATCGGTTTGGCACCGAGCCCCGTGCCAAGCGGATCGCGAATGACTCCGCCTATGCCGGTGTTCGCACCTCCGTAGGGTTCAATAGCGCTGGGATGGTTGTGGGTTTCCACCTTGAAACACAGTGCATTGTCCTTGTCGAACCCTATAACGCCTGCATTGTCCTCAAATACGCTGAGACACCACGGTTTGTCAAGCTCATGGGTGGCCCTGGCCACGGTATGCCTGAGCAGGTTGTCTATGATCAGGCGGCCATCCTCGTCGGTATAATCGTCCCAGCCCCGGGGAATGGGACCATCGTAAGTGACATGGCCTTTAAGGGTTTTATGAACACAGTGTTCACTCCAGGTCTGAGCCAGTATCTCCAGCTCCAGATCAGTCGGTTCACGGCCTCTATCGTGGAAATAGGCCTGTATGCCTTCCATCTCATCCAGGGTTAGCGAAAGCATACCCTCGCGACTTATCTTTTCAAGTTCTGCCGGCCCGGCCTTGAGTAAAGGAACCTTCTGGAGATCGAACTCATATTTCAGGTTCTTAAGCGGATATTCGACATCATCTTTGTCGATATAAACTTCCTCAATAGTCGTGTTGGCCAGCGCTTTATATGCCAGTTTTTCGATGTCTGAAGTGTTGATATCGCCTTTTAACATATATTTTCGTGCGGTACGCACTGACTCAACTTGCTGTCCCATCCCAAGGTCGGCCGCGCCTTTTAGAGCGCTTTGTTTTACTGGATCCATCACTCCCTGTTTACGGGTAATTTCAATACTGTGGAATTCCCCTGATTCCATCCAATCCCAGTGAACATCGTCACCTGGATATATTCGGTATTGTTGAAGAATGGGATCAACAAAAAGCTTCTCCGCCAAATCCCTGATCTCTCTGTCAGCTATCCGCCCGTCAATGATGTAAACTTTTACTGAGTGAATGGAATCAATAGAGGCAATTCCAAGATGAGCAGCTTCTTGCAAAACATCGTTGGCTTCGGGATCGTTGGCTTCCGGATTATAGACTGTTTCTATTCTGTATTGCATAGGATATTTTTTGTTTCATGCTAAAGATTATTTTTTGAAGATTAGCTCCATTATAATGCTTTAATCTGATATATACAAGTAAAATTGCTGAGCAGCATTTTCGTTCTGTTCAGTGAGCCGGATAGGCATCTGCATGAAAGGGTTGTAAATGGTTTGTAGTGAGCCCTTTTAAGGGCTCCGGAGTCCGGAAAATGGCGCCTAACCCGCGGACGCTTGAAAGCGTCCACTACGAGCCGGGTTTTCGG
>JAGYMJ010000060.1 GCA_018400625.1 Planctomycetota bacterium | reverse complement strand
GTGAGGAAGTCACCTGCCATTACTGTCAGATTAGCAAACCCTATGAGAAGAAGTAAATAGGTATAGAATGATTTCTTGTCAACACCATAACCACCGGAGTAGAGCGCCACCAGCAGGCCAAAAAGATTGAGGAAAATCATGATGAAGGCCGCGATAATGTGATAGTCCAGGACCAGGGTGAAGTCGACCAATGTGAACAGTTCAAGAGGAGCAGGCCGGCTAACAAATGAGCATATCGAGGCAATCAGACCGACGGAAAACGCCAAACATGCAAAGTTTTTCCTTAATGACCTCTGCGGCAGAAAAAGGGTTATAAACCCTAAAATAAGCGGCAGAAACGTTAGTAATATGAGATTGTTGAGCATTACTTAACCACCAGGGTTAAAAAGTTAAAAGGCAAGTTGGGCAACAACCCTAAAAGCAATGAAAGCGCTCCTAAGAAAAGCACGGAAAATACCATAACCGGACATTTTTTTTCTTCCGCCTCTGTAACCACCTCGCCCAGAAACACCTCATTGAAGAAACGGAAAAGATAAAAAAGAGTAAAAAGGGCTCCTATCACGGCAATCGCCGCCGCAAGCATATAGCCCTCTTTTACGGTTTCGATGATCAGCATGAATTTTGGCCAAAACCCCAAAAAAGGCGGTATTCCTATTATCGAAAAGGCACAGAAAAGATAGGCTATGCCTGTCAGAGGCATTTTTTTGATCAGCCCGCCCAGCATTTCGATATCCTTGGTGCCGGTTTCGTGCTCGACAACGCCCGCGCAAAGAAAAAGCCCCGCCTTCCCCACGGAGTGAGCAAGTATGTAGATGAATGCAACGATCAGAGCCGTAGTGGTGTTAATAGCCAGAGCGAGCATAATATATCCGAGCTGACTGATGGTCGAATAGGCAAGAATTTTCTTTATATTGGTGGCCACTAAAGCTGAGGCGGCGCCTACCAATATAGTGATTAAACTGATGGTTAAGACCGTTGCCAAAAACTCTTCCGTAGGTGCAAAGGTTTGCGTAAAAAGACGTGCATAGACATAGACACCTATCTTCACAAGCACCGCGGCATGGAGGAGGGCGGTTACGGGTGAAGGGGCCACTCCCGCATCAGGGAGCCATGTTTGCAACGGCAGTTGAGCCGATTTTGAAATGATTCCGCCAAACAGCAGCAAGGCTATAAAAGTCGGCAAGGCTGCTTCCTGGAGCATGAGCAGATCAAGAGTCCCGTAACGGACAAAAACGAGCGCGATACCGGCGAGCAGCAGGGAAGCGCCGAAAAAGGTGACCAAAAAGGCCTTGTCCGCTGCTTTTACATCCTCTTCACCACGATAGAAGCCGATCAGCCGCCAGGAACAAACGGCCGTCATCTCCCAAAAGATATAGATCAATAAAAGGTTGGACGAAAATATTAGCCCCATCATTGAGCCGACGAAAACGAGCATCCAGAAGTAAAAACTGCCTTTATTGGGATAATTTTTCATGTATTGCAGGGAATACAGCGATATCACAAAGGCGACCATGGAACTGACGATCGCCATAAATACCGCAAGGCCGTCGATGATAAATGAAAGGCTGAACCATTCCATAAGGGGATATGACACCGAAACAGTATCCACTTTAAGCACAACGGCTGCGCTCAGGACGGCCAATAGCAGAGTGCACCCTAAAGAAAGGGTTGCGAAAAGCTGCTTATATCTGTCGCTTCCAATGGCGACCAAAAGTGCCCCGGCAAACGGGATAATGATGGTTAAAAATGCAGTATTCATGCTTTACCCAACCGCTCCCTGATTTTTTGTGTTTTTTCTTGGGACAACCGTATAAGGTCTTGTCCGGTAAAAAGCTTCTCATCAGTTTTTTTATCGATCACACAAGAACGTTCGGTACAGCAATAACATGGATCGACCGCTGCCAGAGTAATCGCCGCGTCAGAAACAGTTCCCCCGACAGCCCCTACCTGGTTGGAAGCTACATTCATATAACTCGGGGCACGCACTTTATGCCTCACCGGGCGGTTTGTTCCGTCGCCCTTGACGTAATGGAAGCATTCCCCGCGCGGGGCTTCGACCCTGCCGATACCCTCACCGGGAGGTATATCCTTGACACCTGCATCGATTTCTCCTTCAGGGAGTCGATCAATACATTGTCTTATGATCTTGATCGACTCTTCCATTTCCAGAAGTCTGACAACCGTTTTGGCGAAAACATCACCTTTTTCCTGTACGATCACATCCCAGTCCAGAAGGTCATAGACGCCATAGGGATCGTCTCTCCTGACATCGATATCAACGCCTGACGCCCTTGCGGTCGGGCCAACCACACACCAATCGATCGCTTCATCATAAGTGAGGACTCCCACATTTTTAAGCCTCGCATGGATAACAGGATCATCCATCACCGCCCCTTTGAACATTTTGACGGCGCCTTCAATCTCATCCATGGTTTTATTCAGGGGAGCGATGTGTTCATCCAAAATATCACGCCGAACGCCGCCGACCTTCATCATGGCGTAATGATTTCTATTGCCGGACAGCATCTCAAAGGTGTCAAGAATGGGTTCACGGTAGCGCCAGGCCCACATCCATACCGTGTTATAGCCCACAAAATGTCCGGCAAGTCCCAGCCACAGCATATGACTATGGATCCTTTCCAACTCGGCGGTAAGTGTGCGTATATAGAGCGCCCGTTTCGGGACTTCGATATGCCCGAGGTCTTCCACGGCATTGACATAAGCCAACGGATGAGAAGTTGAACAGATACCGCAGATCCTTTCGACCAGATAAGGTACCTGATCGTAATGTTTTGATTCTGAAAGTTTCTCAATACCGCGGTGTACGTATCCGATAATGAAATCGACATCGACCACACGTTCACCTTCCACATAAAGGCGGAAAGCCTCCGGCTCTTCCTGCAGGGGATGATACGGACCAATGGGTATGACAACTTTTTTTGTTTCAGCCATTATACTTCCCCTGTTTGTTGTTTTTGTTCCGGTTCATTCCTCAAGGGATACTTCCCCTCCGGCCAA
>JAGYMJ010000059.1 GCA_018400625.1 Planctomycetota bacterium | reverse complement strand
GCTGCCGGGAATTCTCCGCCAACTTCACTGAACCGGACGGAGACGAGTCGCCCCCCGATATCACCACCGACCTGGGGCGGATGCTGTTCGATATGAAATATCCGGACGACTCCAACAAAAAGAAAAAGAACGCCGATCCCGTGTTTTTCAACGCACGTCTGGAGAACGGCTCCCTCGTTATTCCTCAAAACCTTTACAATGAAGTGGAGGGGCAATAATAATGTTTTTAGATAAACTTATGGAACTGTATCACCGAATAGAAGGTGATCTTATCCCACCTTATCACAAAAAGGCAGAAATACCGTGGATTATTCAATTGTCGGAGGATGGTGAATTTCAGGGTTTTGTCTCGACCAAAGGCGATAAGAAAGGGCAAAATATAGTCTATCCTTATATTAAACGAAGCGGTTCCGGTGCTATCCCTTTCCTTCTAGTCGACAAACCGGAATATGTACTCGGCATTGATGTTGATGAGAGGGCCGGAACCGAAAAAACTAAAAGGAATCATGCCGCTTTTGTCGAGTTTATCGAAAAAATGCAGGGGGAAAGCCCATCGGACGAAGTTGATGCCGTTATCAATTTTTTGAAAAACCACCTTTTCGCCGCTAAGGAACAAATACCGGAAGGGATGAAAAAAGGTGACTTGATCACATTTCGCATCGGTAAAGCCCTGCCGATCGAATCGCATGTGGTTCAGAAATACTGGGAAAAACATGTTCTCCAAGATTTGGAATCGAAAGCTAAGGTCGAATCGGAATGCCTGCTCTGTGGGGATGAACGCCCCATTGCAGACTCCCATCCCGTTGAACTCCTGCTCGGTCCCGACCGGGTGCAGCTTGTCACCGCCAATAAAAAAGCCTTTGAATCATACGGATTGCCACGCTCAGCCATCGCCCCGATGTGTTTCGAGTGCGCCAACAAATACGGCATGGCGCTGCGGTACCTGCTCAACTCCGACCGCCACCATCTCTCCATAGCAAACACTCACCACATATTCTGGACCCGTGAACCGGAGCGGGATTTCAACCCGATGGAGATGTTCACCGAACCCGAACCTGAAAAAGTTCAACGCCTGATTTCGGCCGCCTACCGCGCTCGGGGCGTTCCCGACATCGACGCCAACGCGTTTTACGCGCTGTCACTCACGGCCAACACGTCCCGGCTGGTCGTTCGCAACTGGATCGAAACGACCGTTCCGGAGGTGAAGGCCAATCTGGGCCGGTATTTTTCCGCGCAGCGCATGGTGGGGCCGGACGGCGATGATTCGCCGTTCCCGCTGCGCACGCTGGCCTACAGCCTGGCCCGCAAGGCCAAGGACATCCCGATCAACGCGGAGAACGAACTTCTGGCCTGCGCCCTGCAGAACCGGCCCCTCTCTTACCGGCTCCTGGCCATGGCGGTCAAGCGGGCCAAAGCCGATGAATTCAAAATGACGCGCCCACGGGCCGCACTGTTGCGGCTCGTGATGGAATCTCACCGTTTCTCTACTTCTCAACAGGAGGAAATATCGATGAATGCAGAACTTGATGCAAGAAATGCCTCGCCGCCGTATCTCTGTGGACGGCTCTTCGCCGTGCTGGAATCCGTTCAGAAAAACGCTATACCGGGCATCAACACGACGATCGCTGACAAGTACTTTGGTACGGCGTGTTCGGCGCCGGCGTCCATTTTCGGCACGCTGCTGCGCACCGCCCAGGTGCACCTGAGCAAACTGCGCCGCGACGAAGCCCGTAAAGGCGCTTATTACGCACTGGACGGACGCATGCAGGAAATTATGGAAAAACTCGACGGTTTCCCCACGACGCTGTCGCTGACCGATCAGGCCCTTTTCTCGCTTGGTTACTACCAGCAGAAAGCAGCCGACGGCCGTGAACGGAAACGGCACAGTGAAGCAAAAAAGAATGACAATTCTTCAGAGTAAACCGTAATATATTACCTCAATACACATTAACTTTTTTTTAGGAGCTGAATATGCAATACGACGACAACCTTCTCGATGTCAGTAAAAGGATGGATTTTGTGCTGCTTTTCGACGTGAAGGACGGAAACCCCAACGGCGATCCGGACGCCGGCAACCTGCCGCGGGTCGATCCCGAAACAATGGAAGGATTGGTGACGGATGTTTGTCTCAAACGAAAAATCAGAAATTTTGTGGATGCCTCGTACCCCGAAAAACCCGGCATGGAGATTTATGTCAAACACCATGGCGTGCTCAACGAACAGCACGAACGCGCTTATGAAGCCGAAGGCGAGAAACCAACCAATAAACCGAAAGCCGATACACTGAACTCTGTTCGGAGCCGTATGTGCAGCATGTTCTACGATGTCAGAACCTTCGGGGCCGTCATGTCCACCGGCGTCAACTGCGGGCAGGTGCGCGGGCCGCTCCAGTTCACCTTCGGCCGCTCCGCCGACCCTGTAGTGCCTCTCGACATGTCCATCACCCGCGTTGCCGTGACCAAAGGCGAAGACAAGGTCAAGCAGTTGGAGGGCGGAGACGAAGAATCGACCGGCAAAGTCACTGAAATGGGCCGCAAGAGCCTCATCCCCTATGGGCTGTACCGGTGCCACGGTTTTTTCAATCCCAATCTTGCCGAAGACACGGGGTTCTCCGGCGAGGATATGCGCCTGTTCTGGGATGCCCTCCAGCTCATGTGGGACATGGACCGAAGCGCCTCCAGAGGATTGATGTCATGCCGTGGGCTGTATGTTTTTACTCATGAGAGCAAACTGGGCAATGCACCGGCTAATCAGCTTTTCGACCTCTTGGAGATGCGGAAAAATTCGGACTCCGGCGTTCCGCGCTCGTTCGGCGACTACACGA
>JAGYMJ010000058.1 GCA_018400625.1 Planctomycetota bacterium | reverse complement strand
AGACTCAGCACCTGATCTTCATTCCACCGGCACAAGGCACGGTGGGGATGCCACGTGGTTCACAGAATATATACCTTGTGATTTACATTTGAAAACAACATGGCTTGCGTGTTACACTCTGTCCTATCGGCAACCTCTCTTCTTGGTTTAGACCTCTGGCTGTAAAGGACTGTTATGAAGAGAGATAGGTTTTCGTGCAATGGGGAAAATAAACAACTTATAAACGGGTTAATCCGTTCTCTGTGAGTTTTGAGTTCTTTGTGTGAGTGATATTTTTCTCCGGTCGATTCCAAAGCGGCGCTCATTGCGCCGCTCTCCAAAAGGGGGGAACTTGCAAGATGGGGTTTCTTATGTTATATTATTATTCAGTATTTGCAGGGAAGAGATTTTGCTGGTGCGCGTTTTTTCCTGCACAGGAAGATTTGTAATGACCATAACTCATTGATAACAATGGACTGGAAATCGATCTTCATGATTGATATTTGAAATTGGGGCCGTGCTAAGTGGAGCGTTAGCGGTGCTCTGTACCTGCAAACCGCTTTAGCAGGGCTGAATGCTTCTCTGAGGTGTTTTTGCTCGAGGAAAAGGGCTGTCTATGCGGTGATGAACGACGGGTCCTGTGGAGCAGGTGGGCTGCGAACCTGGTCAGGGGCGGAAGCCAGCAGCCATAAGCAGCACCCCTGCCTTGCCGCGGGATAGCTCGTCGGGAGCCGTATTGCAGCTACTGCCCGGGCAAAACCTCCGATTTGAAGCGCACGGCCCCTTTTTTTTTTGGAGAACAGGTTTCATTGAGTGTATATCATCCCCTTGAAACGGATGTCTTTTCCCTTTTCAGCACCTACAGATATTTAATCCTCGGTTCCTATTGAAATGTATCTCGTTTTTGCAAGAAAATACAGACCCCACACTTTTGAAGATGTTGTGGGACAAGACCACATTGCACGAACCCTGAAAAATGCCGTTCGGAATAATCGGGTCGCCCATGCCTATTTGTTTTGCGGCAGCCGCGGGGTCGGCAAGACCAGCATGGCCCGGATTCTTGCGGCGGCGTTGAATTGCAAAGACGGCCCTACAGAAAATCCGTGCGGTGAATGTGAACATTGCCGACGTATTGCGGTGGGGGATGATCTGGATGTCATGGAGATCGACGGCGCCTCGAACCGCGGTATTGATGAAGTGCGGGAGCTGAGACAGAACTCAAAGATTTCACCTTCGCATAGCCAGTTCAAGATTTACTATATAGACGAAGTCCACATGCTGACCCAGCAAGCCTTTAACGCCTTGCTTAAAACCCTCGAAGAGCCTCCTGAGCATGTTAAATTTATTTTTTCGACCACTGATCCCCAGCAACTGCCGGATACCGTTAAAAGTCGATGTCAAAGATTTGATTTTCGACGCATATCCGACGCTGAAATTGTTAAACACCTGCAAAAAATCTGCGAGAATGAAGGTCTTACACCAGAAAACGGGGCATTGCCGGCCATTGCCAGGGCGGCAAGGGGCGGCATGAGAGATGCATTAGGGACTCTGGACCAGGTGACCGCCTTCTCGGAGTCCGAAGTGAAATTGGATGATGTTTTGACCGTACTCGGTGCCGCACGCACTCAAACATTAATTGAACTGGTCGATTCGCTCGCTTCGGCAGATACCGCTAAAGCACTCCAACAAGTGCATGAGGTTCTTTTCGGCGGGATTGATATGCTTGATTTTATCGACCAATTCTCCGAATATTTGCGGGATATCCTCGTTGCTAAATACTGTAAAAGCGGTGATGAACTGCTTGCAGGGGCGATAGCTGATAATGAAACCCTCAAAAAACAGGCAGGGCTTTTCACCGCGGAACAATTGCTGTATATGCTGCAAATTGTGAGGGAAGCCCGGCTGAGATCGCGGCGGGACACGACCGGGAAACTCGCTCTCGAATTAGCTATCATCAAACTTTCCCGACTCGATGAACTGATCGACCTTTCGGCGGCTCTGGAGTCGGAAGAAGTCAAAAAAACATCGACCGCTCAGAGGCCGTCAAGCCCGCGTGAAAGCAGCCGCGACCGGGTAAGAGACCCAAAACAAACCGGCGGGGGGGGCGATACTTCGTCACAAAGCAGGGATAATAATCATAGTCAAACGCGCATAAAAAATATGATGCGTAGGCTGAAGAACCGTAATGCAGAGCCGGAGGCCGGGACCGAAACAAAAAAAAAAGACATAATCCCTGAGAATATTGCGAAAATCCTTGCCCCAAAAAAGTATCGTGAATTACAAAGTGCAGCGGAGAATCCTTCGGTAGGGCGGGAACTTGCTGATAGCAACCGCTTACTTGAAGCTTTTGCCAGAGGAAATCAGAAATTTAACCTTCAGCCGGTTGTCCTGAAGAAATCAAAGGAAGGTTCCTGATATGATTTCGTCGATTAAAATTTTATTTATATTTTGTAAGTCCTCAGTGAACCAGGTTGTTTCCCCACCGTACCCTGTGCCGGTGGGAAGATGATTAATCCCTACGTGTGAAAACTTACAACCGCAGCCGTTAATCCGCACGGCC
>JAGYMJ010000057.1 GCA_018400625.1 Planctomycetota bacterium | reverse complement strand
GGCACAGGGCACGGTGGTGATGAGGCAACGGGGTTCACTGAATATTTACATCTAATGTTATCTTAGGGGCCAGCGCTGTGATACAGTGAATAATTCCTTATTGTTCTAATCAATTAACAATTCATCGCAATGTTTGATATGATCCTATTGTATAGTGCATTCAGAGGAAAAGGGTATTTTCTTTCGGTATTTATCTTCAGTCTCGCATTGTCTTCATCCTTTTTGTCGGATACGCTGTTTTCTTCTGAACTCCGAGGCCGTCGCCTCCGCCATCACGACGAATTGTTGGAAGAAATTAAAAACGATATGCCAGCCCCCCCAGAGGTTCCCCTCCCACCTGAAGACGAATATATCAACGCATTCCGCCCATTCATTTCCAAAGGTACTTCCGGAGAAGCCGAAAGGGTGACGTGGATACTGGGCGACTGGCCGGGCGAAAAAAATATTGAGCTGCTGATGGCCGCATTAAGGCACCAATCGACCAGAGTCAATGCCATGGCCGCCCGTTCCGCCGTTAAACTTCAAGAATATCTCTACGGGGATACATTGGACGAAGTCATGAAAGAGCTTTTGCAGTTTTTAAATGAAGAAGAGCTGATTGTAAAAGCATCGGCGTTAAAAGCTTTCGGCGGACTCGGAGCAAAGGATTATGCCGGTGTTGTTCGCGATTATGCACTTTCTGCAGACCCAACTGTAGCATCCGCTGCGCTTTCCGCTTTACGCCATCTCGGTGATCACCAGTCTGCCGATGTTGTTTTGGAAAGATTGGGGGACGAGAATCTTCTGGTCGCTAAATCTGCTGTAGAGGCCTCAACGGCGATGCCCGCGGACAAAACTCTTGAACCGCTCCTCAATCTGCTCGATTCACCTCCGGCCATCATTCGCAACAGAGTTTTATGGGCTTTAAATGAGATGAATGCCGATGTTGGCGCTGATGCTATAATCCCTCTGCTTGATGATGATGTCGGCACAGTACGGCGCCAGGCTTTATTAACGATGGACGGTCTGGGCTTTGTCAGCGATCATTCAGAGCTGATGGGCAGTATTTTTGAGGACCCGGACTCCACAGTGCGGATAACCGTTGCCGGGTTGGCCCGCAAACATCATATGGATCAGTATGTCCCTCACCTTTTTGATTTGTTGGAAGATCATCACTACTATGTGCGCGAAGAGGCGGCAGTCGCGCTCGCCGCCATTGGGAACGATGAAGTGATTGAATTGGCGGCCAATGGGTTGGAGTCAGAGCATGGTACCGTCAGGGCTGGTTCAAGCCAGATTCTGGGGCGGTTACAGTCCAGTCGCAACTTTGAAGCGCATCCAGGCCTGTTGACGGACTCCTATGTTCCGGCTCAGGAATGGGCCGCCTGGGCGCTGGGTGAGATAGGCATGGAAGATGCGGGACCTGAATTGCATGCTATTGCTTTTCCGGACGAAAGCGTGGACGTGTCGCTTGATGCGAGGATATCTGCTGTTTTATCGATGGGGAAAGTTGGTTACGAGGGGGCTTTTGATGAATTTGTTCATATCATTCCCCAAAAGCCGACGGAAACTTCTCCAGGGCAGCCCGAGATGCTGCGCAGGGCGGCTATAAGGGCGATTGGACTCCTCGAGTCAGAGGAACATAAAAGGGTTTTACTTTCCCGGCTCAACGACGGGGGAGCCGATGTTGATGACCCCGAACTGAGCGGCGTACGTCGTGAAGCAGCTTTTGGGCTTGCCCGCATCGGCGGCCGGGATATTGCTGAAAATCTGGAAAGCCAACTCACTTCCGAAAACCCCTACAGGCTCAAGTATATTTGTAAGTGGGGTATATATAAAATCACCGGAGAGCCGTATGAATATGAAATAACGCTGCCTGATCCGCCACGGCCAACCTATTTTATACGCCGGTTAAATTAAAACGCGGGCGGGATTTTCTTTTTGATCCGCCCTTTTTTGTTAAAAGAAAAATATGGAGTCGCAGAACATGACTTTTGCCGGGAAACACGCATTGTTTTTAATAGTACTGACTGTTTTTTTTCCTTTCCAGTTAATGTCCTCCCGTACATTATTTGGAGACGATAGTATTGACATTCGGCATGCATATTCATTGGGGAACTCACACCTTGACAGACGTTGGCTTCCGGTTTATTACGATATAAGAAATAGAAGCGACTCCGAGGCCGACTTGAGCGCGGTGTTCACTTTGCAGAGAAGGATGTACAACGTGCACTACCGACGCAATTTCTTTGTTCCGCCTAATATGCTGAGGAGGTTGGACTTTCCCGTTCAGTTTACCCGGACAGAAACTTTTGACACCCAGTTGCTGGATGAAACAGGCCGCCGGCTGTATGAATATGAAATAATGTCCAATGCTCTTTCCGTAAATCGCTCCAAATTATTGCGTATAGATGATGACGATGTTTTACCGTCTTT
Organism: Planctomycetota bacterium; assembly: GCA_018400625.1. GTDB lineage: Bacteria > Planctomycetota > Brocadiia > SM23-32 > SM23-32 > PUMZ01. The sequence continues at coordinate 906 of JAGYMJ010000057.1, read as the reverse complement.
TCTTGATGCTTTCGGAACGGACTTTACCTATCCGCCTGGCAGAGGACGCCCGGTATCTTCCGCAGTCCGGATCGAGTATTTTCCCGAACATTTGGCCAACCTTGATTCCTTTGAAATAATTATGGTGGGCGGAATGGATTATCAGGCGTGGCGTCCCGGGCAGGTGCAGACCCTTAAGGAATGGGTAATGCAGGGCGGGGTGTTGTTGATGGCGCCGACGGTCGATTCGGTTGAAAACGGGCTGGGACTCATGGAAGACCTTATGCCGGCCATTCCGTATGGAGTCAGAAAGGAAAAGAATTTTACCCTTGATTATTATAACGAAGCCATCGAGTTATCGCTCGATAGTTATGTCGAAGTATTGGACATGGAGAACAAAGAGGGGGTTGAAACAGTTCTCAGCAATAATGGTTTGCCGGTACTGGTGAAAAAACAGTTAGGGCTGGGGGAGATATACGCCTTTGCTTTTTCAGGAAAAGTTATCAATCAAATGGATATTGACAGTCAACTGTTGTTGGATGTGATGGAAGCCGGGTTAAATTTCAAACCCACCACTCAAAGCCGTCTTTACGTGCAGGGGGCTGCACATATGGACCAGGTGGCCGGTACGGAAGTGCCGGCCCGCATGTTTGTATTTGGTTTTTTAGGGGGATTTGGCGTTTTGGCTATAGTTGCCCTTTCCGTTACCCACTGGATAGGGCGTGGGGAACTTGGATGGCCGGTTTTGCTTCCGGCAGGTTTTATTATCATGGTTGTTGCCATTGTTACCGGAGCTTCATACCGCGAGGATGTGGGCCTTTCATTGAATGAGATAGCCGTGCTTCATGGACAAGCCGGCAGCAGCTCAATGACCCGGGATGCGTTGATCGGGTTATATACACCCAAAAGCCTGCGCGCAATCCTTAA
>JAGYMJ010000056.1 GCA_018400625.1 Planctomycetota bacterium | reverse complement strand
TTTTTCCTTTTTTAACTTTTTTCTTTCAAACTCTGCGCCGCAAGGGATGCTCGGAAAACCGCCGAGACAATGGCCTATCAAACACGGAAGAAAATGTCAACCGCCGCCGCAGGCGGTCATCACAGTCTCGGACGTGTTATACTAACGGAGGAGTCTTTATGAAAAAGTATAGGAGTCTTATGGGGTGTTTATTGATTCTGGTCGCTGTTTCGACGTTGGGAGATGTACAGGGTGGACAGACCAAGGGCACATTGGAGTGGCCGAAAGAATGGGTTGTTTTCGCCCCGTTGGAAAGGCTTGAAGAGGTTTTACCGGTGGAAGTGCTCAAGACCATTCCCGGGAAGATTACGCTTCCGGCTTTCACCGACATGCCCGAGAGGGAGATTGTTGCCCGCAAGCTGGATGTAGTTCCGGGGACCACAGTTGATCTGTTGCCGTTCTTTGACAGTCAGGCCAGGGACAATACGGCATACGTCTTTCTTGAGCTTGATTCGCCCGAAGAGCAGACCGTGGACCTGGGCATTGGCGGTGATTGGTGGGTCGAAGTTTGGGTCAATGGCGAACCGGTCTTCAATACCCTCCCTGGCGGCAACGGCGACGGTAATATCACTATGCTGAATCACCGTTTTTCGGCCCCACTTAAAGCCGGGAAAAATGTGCTGGCCGTGCGGTTCATCACCGGCAGAGGAACCTCCCAGCTCGCACTGGGGGGACCGGCCGAATTCGAGGCGGCCAGGGAGCGTCAGGCCGAATATGAGGCGATGATGGCCTTCACGGAACGTCCGCCCTTTGAAGAACGTTTGATTTTTCCGGCCGATACGCAGGCCATCGCCACCGCGTCCATGACACTGGATTTTCCCGAGCCGGAAGCGGATCTTTCCGCGGGGAGTCTGGTCGGACATCAGGAGATGCCCACCCGCCAACTCTATTTTCATAAGGTGGCCGGGAGGAGCGGGATGCTGCTGGACACGTTTGAACGCCGCTTTGATACCCCGGTTTTTGTCCGGCTCTCCAGGTTCGCCTATCCCTGGGAAGACCGCGCCCTTGATGCCATCGTCTACACCACGCCTCCCAACGCCGGAGAGCAGCCGGCGGGCTCGCTTGAAGTCCTGCTCAAGACAGAGAGCGGGGATATCCTCTCCAAAAATGTGCTCAATGACCTCTCGGCCTACGGCCAATTTTTCTCCGTGGGATTTCCTGACGCGCTGAAAGGCAAGTCCGGTGTGCTGGAAGCGATCTGGAAAGACGGCGACACCGTCATCGGGCAGGCGGGAAAAGCGTTCAAAGTTGACGCTCCATCCGGCGTGGCTGTCTCAGGCAAAATCCCCTTGCGCATCCTGAACGCGCCCGGGGCCACTATTGACAATGCGCCGATGACGGTCGGGGTGCCCTTCCCCCGGGGAGCATTGTTCGGCCCCGAACGGGTGCGTCTGGTGGATGAAGCCGGGAACGAGATTCCGGTTCAGACGATGGTGACAGGCCGCTGGTCGCGATTCGGGGCGGTCCAATGGCTGCTGTGCGATTTTACGGTCAGCCTCAAGGGCAAGGGCACGACGGTCTTTCTTGAGTATGGACCGGAGATCAAGCGCACGGAGGCGGCGCCGATTGAAGTCACGGAAACGGGCAATGGTTTTCCAGCGCTGGACAGCGGGCGGATTGGAATCAGGGATCAAGGTGTATGGTTCGATCCTGAGGGGCAGGGGAACTTCCAGGAAGTGTTGGCGGCGGAGGCGCTTACGGGAGCTTTTGTCAAACACGAACATAACGGAAGATTTGCCGTGCCGGCCTCCATCGCGCATGCGGTCGAGGAGCTGGGCAGCGAGAAGGCGGTGATTCGCCGGACCGGTTGGTTCGTTGAGCCCGAAAGCGGGGAACGGTTTTGTCAATTTGTCACCCGCTTCATCTTTCACCGCCAGAGCCCGGTGGTGAGGATATTCCATACCTGGATATTCACCGGGGACGGCAACCGCGACCGGATCAGCGAAATGGGATGGAAGTTCGACACCGCTTCCGGCGCCAGGCCGGAGGGTTTTCTCAAAAGCTTTGATGGCAAGGATTGGCTGAATGGCGACTTCGTGGTGCAGTTTAATTACGACCGCTACAAACTTTCAGGCGCCAGGGAGGACGTCACAGGGCGTCTGCCCGGAGTGCTGGGCGTCACGGCTGGGACGAGCAGGGTTCTCTTCGGGGCGAAGGATTTCTGGCAGAATTTTCCCAGTGAACTGGGCATCGAGAAGGATGCGTTCACGTTTTATAACTGGCCGCGCAATAACCCCCCCGCCACCTTCACCCGCCCGGTGCCAAAGACGGAAGCCTTCCGCAGCCGCTTTGTCCATGAGGGTGAATTGCTTGATTTTCGCATTCCGGATGAATACGCGGAAGGTGACATCTACGAAGAAGGCATTCGCCGCGAAGGTCACTGGCAGGAAGAACGTCCTGAGACGGTCAACGCCCAGGGGATCGCCCGCACCGAAGAGCTTTTTCTCTATTTCAGCGACAGAGCGCAAGCGCCGGGTCAGGCCGCTCTGGTGATGCAGGGACTTAATGATGAAACCCTGCGTGCGATCGTGGAACCCGCCTGGGTTGCGTCCAGCGGCGTCTTTGGCAAAATCCATTCGCAGGATTTTGAAAATTATCCCGAGGAAGAACGACTGATTGATCTCATCCACACGGCGCCCGGACGCTGGGTCGAACGGCTCGGATTCTATGGCAAATGGCTGCATGGCGATTACGCGACATGGAACATGAAGCTCGATGAACAGACGGTTTCGACCTACCGGACCTTGCGCAAAAATCATCACACCTGGCCTTACGATTGGGCGCCGTTTGCCCGCAGCGGTGATCCCCGTTTGCTGAAGTTTGCCGGGACGGCAACCCGCCAGATGACGGATGCGAATTTCTGTCACTATGCCGGCGAGGATGTGGATCAGGCGGTTGGGCCGGAACATTTCCGCCGTCAGGGATGGTGGTTGCGCTCGCTGTTACCCTGGAGTGGAGGCCGTGGACCAACTCGGAGAAACTACACCATCGACACCGACTACATTTGGGATGCGTATCAGATGACCGGTTATTCCCGGGCCCGGGACATGCTGCTGCTCTTGCAGCGATTGATGCCGCACGACGAAAGCGTTGCCCGGGGTCCGCGAACGACATGCTCGATGCTTTCAAGCTACATCGACATGTACAACGGCACGTTTGATCCGTATTTTCTCGCTGCGTCGTGGGAGATATCGGATCTCTATGACTTCCTTTATGAAAGATTGGGGGAAGTGGACTACTACACGTTTGCCGAGACCTATGATTATGCCGGACACGGGTGGCGGGGAGAACAGCAGAAATGGGCCGAGTTTACCCGTGACCCCGGGCACATCCGGCTGGCCCTGAACAATGCGAATGCCCAGAACAGCCCGATCCGGGTCGGTGCCCGGCTGGTGGGATCGGCGGCCGGCCACGGCGGGGCTCGCGCCGGTATGGCGGCTTTCGGATGGGATCACACCGGCGATCCGTATTATCTGGGGCGCATTCTTGCCGAGTTGGATGCCTTGCGCAATTCAGTGTATGAAGGGGAGATAGAATATCTTCGCGGCACGAATGGCCGCACGGGCCACGGCTATCTGCCCATGCGTAATTCACAGTGGGATATGCCGGGCAAGGCGCTTGCCGCAATCCATGAAGCCAAAGAACTTCCGGACGCGATCCCGGCTCAGTTCATGATCCGGAGCTCCCAAGTGCCTGGCTCCGGAAGTGATGCCTACACGTTCGAACTGCCGGTCAGCTACATCAGGAAATCGGACGCCGAACCGGTCACCCTTTACCTGGACAGCAGAGGTCGACGCCCGGAAATTTATACCTATGATATCAAGCAGATCGATGGGGAAGGAAAGCTCAGCGGCGATTGGCAGCCGCC
>JAGYMJ010000055.1 GCA_018400625.1 Planctomycetota bacterium | reverse complement strand
CTCGCCCTGCATTATTGCTTTGACTTCAAGAAAAAAGACCGGCTCGTGTGGGATGTGGGCCATCAGGCTTATGCGCATAAGATATTGACCGGCCGGAAGGACGGTTTTAATTCTTTGCGCACCGAAAACGGTGTCAGCGGTTATGCCGACAAAAGGGAAAGTGAATACGATACCTTCTCTTTCGGCCATACCGGAACCAGTATCAGCGCTGCTCTGGGGATGGCTTGCGCCAATGATAATCAACAGTTTTGCAATCATATAGTGGCTGTCATCGGCGACGGCGCTATGGCCAGCGGCATGCCTTTTGAAGCCATGAACCACGCCGGCGAACTGAAGAAAAATCTGCTTATCATACTAAACGACAATCAGATGAGTATTTCACCGTCCGTGGGCGGCCTTGCTAAATATCTGAGTACGATCAGATCAAGTTCCGCTTATGTGGGCCTGAAACAAGAAGCCCGTGAACTGCTTTCAAAATGGAAAAAAGCCTCCAAAAAATTAGATTCCGTTTATGAACGATTAACCGATGGTCTGCAAAGCGCTTTCACCCCCGGTGGATTGTTTGCCGAACTGGGATTCCATTACTATGGACCGGTAAACGGCAATAAAATCACGGAAATGGTCGATATGCTCCAGCATGTGAAGCGAATAAACGGCCCCATTTTATTGCATACAATCACTGAGAAAGGCAAGGGATTCCCCCCTGCGACCGATGATCCCGTCGCATTCCATAGCAGTAAAAAATTTTCCATTGAAAACGGCGTTTATCAACCAATAACCGAGGATAAGGGGGATGGGGCTTCTGAAACTGAAATTAAATGGTCAAAAGCAGCAGGAGACAAACTCGTTGCTATGGCAAAAGATATGCCCGAACTGCGCGCGATTACGGCGGCGATGCCGGTGGGGACCGGGCTTAATGAATTCGCCGATAAATATCCTGAGAATTTTTTTGATGTGGGCATATGCGAACAACATGCTGTCGGGCTGGCAGGCGGAATGGCCGCCGCAAAGCTCCGTCCTGCGGTATGTATCTATTCCACTTTCCTGCAAAGGGCCTATGACCAGATATTTCACGATGTTGCATTGCAAAATTGGCCGGTGGTTTTTCTGATTGACAGGGCCGGTTTGGTGGGGAACGACGGTGTGACACACCATGGTTTGTATGACATCTCCTACTTTCGAGCCTTTCCCGGCTTCTGCGTTATGGCGCCCGCCGACATCAACGAGCTTCATTCAATGATGGAACGGGCTTTTTCGCTGGATCAGCCAACCGCTATTCGCTACCCGCGTGAAACTGCCGTACATTCGCTTTCAGGTGCCGACCAGGATGTGGAATGGGGTAAAGCCCGGCAACTAAAAGACGGCAAGGACGGAGTTTTTATTGCTTATGGCGCTGCCGTCAGACGTGCCCATCAAGCGGCCGAAATGCTCGAAAAAGAAGGTCAATCCATCGCCGTTATAAACGCGCGATTTGCCAAGCCACTCGACATAAATCTTATCGGTGAAGCCGTTCGCAGCCATCCGGCCGTGGTGCTTGCCGAAGACCACTCAAAATCGGGCGGTTTCGCATCCGCTGTGCTGGAAGCTTTGAACGAAAAATCCATACCATCGGAGAGAATAGAGGTCGCCGCGGTGCCCGATCGTCTGATACCCCACGCTACCCGGGAAAGTCAATTAAAATCCCTTTTCCTCGATGCCGAAGGGCTTTATCAACGGATGAAAAACCTGTTGTAGCTCTATGACTCCGGTTAGAATCCCATGAGAACAATGTATTTTTTCCCTGTCTCTTTTCAGTGAACGACGTTGCTTCTGGAATTTCCACCACCGCACTTGTTCCGGTGGGGAAATATTTGTAGACTACATGCAGGGATATCACCGTCCCGCCCCCACCGCCCTCGCGCCGGTTGAATATTGATGTCAAGGTGTTAAGGAAGATACGGCGCGAGGGCGGCGGGGGAGGGACTAAGGAGGTTAGTCGGATTTGTAGCGCAAAAATATTGTCCCACCGGAACAAGTCCGGTGGTAACAGAGGGTGCGCCATGCAACTGCATCTCATATGCTGGAATCCGGAGTGCCTCTTGTGG
>JAGYMJ010000054.1 GCA_018400625.1 Planctomycetota bacterium | reverse complement strand
TCCACCGGTACAGGGCACGGTGGGGATCAAGTGGGACGTGCTTCACTGAATGTTTTCGTTTTATTCTTCAGATCACTTAATCAATAGAACAGAGGGAAAATAAGATGGAAAAAAAAGATGAGAATGGTAAGTTGTTGGTGAAAAACGGGAGCAATACCCACGGGGTTCCCATGCCCTGGCGCGGTCAAATGGTCACTATGCGCCAGGGGCCTACGGACCCGACGGTTCTCCGGCGGGCTATCGAGCAAATGATCGAAGCGGATATCAACTGGTTGGTCATCGAGGTTGAAAGGGGGCTGCGCTACGACTCGCATCCGAAAGTGTCGGCCGATTGGGCCCTTTCCAAAGAGACCCTCGTTGAACTGCTTGACGCGGCACGTCGCGGTGGGATTCAATGCGTGCCGCTGCTGCCCTCGCTGTCGCATACAGGGTATATCGCCGAGGCTTATCCGAAGACCGCAGAAGCGAGCTGCGTATGCCCCCGGCGCGAATTAACACAAAAAATATTGGACGACCTCTCGGACGAGCTGCTCGAATTGTTCGAGCCGACTTTCTTTCACATCGGACACGACGAAATGGTTTCTGCGTTTCCTGAGCATGACCGCATCTCGTCCCTGCAATGTCCGCTCTGCCGCGGAGACAATGCGGCTGAATGGTTCCGCGACAGCATTATGTGCCGTTATGATTACCTGAAATCCCGGGGGATCGTGACCATGATGTGGGCCGACATGCTGCTTGATCCTGAATTTTTCCTTCGCTCTTCTCTCTGGCATGGTGCCACCCAGGATTTTAATGGAGGACCTCCGGACCATTTCGAACGGGCTTTGGATGACCTGCCCCGAGATATTGTGATGTGCGACTGGCATTACAAGTCGTCTTGTAAATACCCTTCGCTTCGCTATCTGCAGGACAAGGGTTTCGACGTGCTCGGGTGTCCGAAAACATCAATCCAGGACAATGCCTATCTTTTCACCCGCTACGCTCATCGCACCCGTACCCCCAACCTGTTGGGGATGCTGGGAACAAACTGGAGTGAAATAAACAGGGAAACCGAAGAGATACTGTTGGAGGATATCAAGGAAAACGGATTCGTGTTCGGCGGAGGAGACCGTCCTGATCTGCGGGGAAAAGCGCTGTCTGCCGAAACTCGACGGTTCGCGGAGGGACCTTTCGATTACACCTTTGATTTTGCCGGTGATGGGCGGCAAATACTCGAGGCAGCCTGGTACAAGAGTTTCGCGGTAAACCGGTTTTCGGTCCCGGGAATTGGCCTCACGGCGGGGAGAAAGGGGAAATTGTGCCTCCCGTTTTTCGGAATGCCGGATTGCAATTTTGAACGGCTGGAAATTGAAATAAGGACAGACAACAAGTGGCCCGGGGCCGGCAGGACCGGAATATCCGTCGACGGCGGCCGGTCCTTCACGTACAAGCCGTTGCAGAAAAATACCGACTGGAGCGATGTCGTCGCCGGATACAGCCGTATCTTATGGCTTTTCGAAGTTTGCAACGAAAAAGAGCAGCCGGCCGGTCAACATAGAAGAACCGCTTACGCAAAGTGTCTTGAAAGCGTTACTATGCGGGGCAATTTGGGCCGCCGTGTAAAATCTAATGAGTAACTAAAAAGCTTATTCAGGGAGACTCTTATGATGAACCTCATCTTTCAATCCGTATCGGCTGCATTTGTCAAGGGAGTAAATTCTTTTCCGGTTTTTACTCCGCTTTTGAAAAACCATTGCCGATTTTTACCCTTAGTCCTGGCGTTTTTTTTGGCGCCGGCAGCCGCCCTTCGGGCCGGGGAATTTGACCTGCATGTCAACGACGTCTCCGGCCTGGTCGAGTCCTGGCCGTTGATCGGCGGACTGCCGTTCCCGGAAGGCGAACTGGATGATGTCTCGCAGATACGGATCGTTGATGGGGAAGGTAATGAAGTCCCCGCGCAGATCGACGTGGCCACCTCCTGGCGCGACGGCAGTATCCGCTGGGCGCTGGCAAGT
>JAGYMJ010000053.1 GCA_018400625.1 Planctomycetota bacterium | reverse complement strand
CCGTCTTCGTTCAGCGGCGAACATTGTCTCGTCGCCGATAGAAAGCGAAGCGCTGGCGGAACCCCTTATAAAACGCATAGCCAGGACATTTCGGCCCTCCTGCAGTTCGACTTCCACTTGATGATCGAGTATGGAATAGCGGGAGCTACGATTCCCCGTATCCAGAGTATTGAAGAAAGGCCGCCCGTTCATCCAGCATTCAATCCACCAGTCCGCCCCTATGCCGAGTATAACCGTCTGCTGTGTACGCGAGTAGAGTTCGGCAAAAACATATCCCGCATCGCCCGTTTCTTCTCCGATATACTGCTCCAGATCGACACGCTCACCCGGATTCCAATCCACATGTTCTGGTTTAAGTTCCAGGGCGGGCAAGGCATCCCTGCCTTCAATCGGCATCCTCTCCGGTACCGCTGCCAGATGTTTGGCGTCAACGCCGGGATGCTCTCTATCCATGGGCGCAAAAACGATGAGTTCCTCCGACCATTCAAGTTCGGGATTTTCACCGTACGTATGAACAGAGAATGCACTTAAAAAGACAGAAACAACGCCGGTAAACAACGCGACCGCACCAATAATTGGTTCTCTCTTCGTATCCATAAATAAATGCCCTGAATTAAATTTCAAAGGAAATAATGTTATGAAAGGCGCCGGACTTCCTTTGCCCATACAGAAGCTGTTATTGAGTATTTGCCAAGGTCATCAACTCTCCGATATCGATTAAACCACGCAGCTCCGGCAGGATAAGCGGTTCCGAAATACAGGTTCTGTCGGGCGGACGCCGGCTGAAAGCCTGCTCCCAACTCTCCGGAATCCCGGAAAAAGAACAAGCGTCCACCGAACCGTCAACAGCCGCCGCGAGCAACCCCCATATGGACGGCGGTCCATAGCCAGAGAGGCCTGTTGGCGCCCCCTCCGGCAGGCCGGAACGCGTCCTTAAAAACTCCAGCCCCCGGAGCACGTCGAAAGCTCTCTTCGCCGCCAGGCTGGAGCCAAGCATAAAATGATCGTTGGCCACCCTGAACTCAGTACTTTTGAAATTATATCCATCCGCATTATTGCGTGCTCTCATGCGAACGCCCCCCGTACCCCGCACATCAAAGATCATAACCATCCTTTGCTGATTGATCAGGCGTCTTATTTCTTCCTTATAGGGTTCCTGGCCTTCCGTTCCCCCGGGTATCAAAAGCAACTCTGCTCCTGAAATCTCTCCTTGGGGCCTGTAAATCACAGCCGTTGCAATAATGCCCGGTTCAGTAAAAAAGAAGACATGATCCGCCGTGCAGGTATCATGTTCGACGGTTCGTGTGATACGCGGACGCAGTTTTTCGACATTGGCAGGGATATTCAGTTGCTTTTTAAGCCATTGTCTGCTCGCAGGTTTTTCAGCCTTCGTGCGGCGAATGATCGACCAGTTTTCGAGGTTCAGGTCGATGATGGAACGAGCATCGGCAAACTCGCTCATAACCTGTCCTGTTTCCGTGCATCGCAACATTTCCGGCAGCTCAGTCTCTGGATCCGTATATGCCGTTTTCAGGCAGCGCCCTTGCAGATGTTTTGCAAACCATTCAACACACCCTCTGCGCAGCGGCCCCGAGTAACCATGCTTTTCTCCTTTTGCGATGCAAAGATCGATATTTTTTTCGGCGCCGCAGGCCTGGTAAATCCTTTTAATCCGCTCATAGGCCTCTATCACCCCTTCAATCGCAAAATAATCATATTCTGCGGCCCCTATCCTTAATGGAAGTGGTGCGATAGATGATAAAAAATCATCGTAGTCAAGGCCCTCAGTGACACAACCGAAGAGGTTCTGTTCGCCGTCGTAACTGCGAACACCCGTATCCAGATAGGATTCGCGGGTCGTTTGCGAACAGCAGGACATCGCAGCCGACACCCGCTGGTCGGCCATTATGATGGCTTGAGTAAGATGTCCGCCCCCGGAATTACCTGTCACTCCGATACGTTCTGCATCAACTACCGGCAGATCACACAACAGGTCAATACCGCGCATCGCATCCCAGATGAAATACCTCATCACATTATGTCCGATAACGGACGCTGACAACTGCATGTAGCTGTGTTCCCGCCCTGTCCATCCTGCCGCAGGCTCACCGGTTTCAGGGTCAAGGCACTGCACCATTTCTCCGAGTGAAGGCGAGTCGATGATCAAGACAGCAAAACCCGCATGGACCAGGTCGATACAGACCTTTTGGTAGAGCGGTGCGGCTTTCCCCAGCATGGAGTGCCCGCAGCCCATCAACACGCCCGGGATAGAAGACTTTACGACATGGGGAAGGTAAAGATTGCCGGTCACATAAAAGGATGGCATGCTTTGATAGAGGAGTTTCTTTACTGTATAGCCGTCCCGTTCGAGGGTGCCGGTCTCCATCATATTGAGCGGTGTACGCTCTGCGGGAAGTCCACCGATGGAATGAATGAACATCTCGCGTTTTTCCTGCTGATAATCTCGTATCTTTTCGGGATCAACCAGATTTTCTTTACGCCGCTTCTCTGCAGCAAAAGCTTTCTTTGCCCTTGCCATTACCCACCCATGGACCTGATGACCCGTATCATAAAAACCGTCTGTAAAAGGACTGAATTTTTCAATATTCATCTATAATCACCTTGTTTATCTAAATGCTCAGTAAAGCACGTCCCACTGTGCTCTGAGCCGGTGTATATTCAGCAAACCAAGTTGGTGGACCGGGGCGCGTGTATGCAATCCTGTGAACGCCAGATGCGCGGCAAACCATACCTTCAGCGAAAAGGAGATGCACTTCACTGAATGTCTATGAAAGGCTGTCAGCGGTCAAATGAACCCAATGTTCAAATTGCCTTTTATGCTCCTTACGCTTCAAGCATTTTCTGTCCCTTTCACAGACCCTCTTACCCCAAGCTGAAGGATTCTGAAAGGAAACGAAAAATACGGTCTCTAAAAATTCCAAGGCCTTTTATTCTCAATTAAACGGGGCTTTCCCGCATATCTGTTCACACCTTTGGGCTCCGGCTTCCCGGACGCCCCTCGTGCACAATGTTGTGTGATTCGCTGGAACTCACCTGCGGGATATGTTGTATCACTCGCGGCGTTTTACTCCGGACGCAATTCAATTACTTCATCCAAAGCCTCTTCAGCGGCTTCCCTGTGTCTTTCGTTTGCTCTTTTCTCATCCGCTAAGGTTTTGAAGTATGAGAGGGCGTTCTCCTCATTCTCCCCGGCTTCTTCCCGCATCTCCTCAGCGTGTTTATATCTGTCTTCTTTTTCCAACTGCACTGCCTCAGCGTATTGCGCCTGTGCCTTCGCGGCATAGACGCGACCGTAAGCCAATTGCCCAATACCGAACCAGTAATCGGGCCTTCTATCTTTCAAATTTGCCAGGTTCAACACCTCCAGCGCCTCGTCAAACTCGCCCTGTTGACTTAACCGACTTGCAACGGATACGACCACCCTCATGTACTGGGAGGCCCCAGCAAGCTGACCTGTTTCCCGAGCAATCCTCATTTGAGCATCAAATGCTTTTTCATCGTCTCCCAGATGCTGCTCGGCATTTCGGCTGAGTATTCTAAGAATATTGAATTTCAGCGCATGATCACCGTTACTTCTCCCTTCACACAAGTCAGCCGCCCGGCGTAAATCCCGATCAGCATATTCGCCGTCTCCGGTCTCATAAAACGCCATCCCACGGATGCGGTAAAAGTAAACTTTGACATTTTGCGGGGAGGTTATCCATTTACGGTATTTGATACCATAGGGCACCTCGTCATCAGCCGGCCACTCACTTATATCTTCATCTTCAAACGCACTGATTATCGGCTCGTATTTCTTGTTATCGAACATAAGCTGCATTTGGGCATACACGGAATAGGGTCTGTGCTCAATCGCCTTTGCTTTGTCAATCCCGCTGTCATATTCGTCCTCCTGCCGGCCCAGTGCGATGGCAGCGCGCGCTTTAAACATAGATTTTTCAACGGGATTTTCTGTGCCGGCCGCCAGTTGCTCGTAGGCGTCTTGTGCTTTTTCGTATTTTCCTTCCCCAAACAATTTTTCTGCAGAACGTGTTTGTGCCTTGATCATAAAATCACGTTGCGTCATACTAACGCCCCAACTTGTCGTAACGGCAATGACCATAAACAGCATAAAAACCATCTGATTCGTTCTGCTTTTCTTCATTATTTCAACCTCATTTGGTGTAAGTATTCAGTGAACCACGTTGGCCACTGATATTATGATACTTGAATTTGATCTTTTCAATCAAGTGTACATTTTAACAGAGGTCCCCCCCATGTTCTGCGATATCCGTGCGCAAATTCATTTATTCACAAAACGGAGGGAGTACAGATCGGCATCTTCCATCCGTACCCGCAGACGCACCGGCCGGCCCTGAAGCATGCTCAGGTCCGATTTGTTGTTCCATGTCACTGTATGCGCCAGATCATTTCCGTACAGCAAATCGCTATCAGCCATTGAAAACCCTTCCACCGCTCGCCCCGCGGCGTCACACAGACCTATACGCAGGGCCCCTATTGCTGAAGTGGCATAGTTGATCTCCAGAAAGCTTCCTGAAAACAGCAGCGGACGAGAGAGCATCTCCCCGACCCGGCCGCCATCCGCATGTAAAGAAACGAAACCGTCGGGGCGAATAACACCACGACGCAGCACCCTGATACCGCACTGACGTTCGTGCCAATACAGTGATAATTCACGGCTCCCGGTCCTGATCATCCCCCAGGCCGGTTCGTTCATGCGGTCGGTCCACCCATCCCTGCCCGGACGGATAAACGCCGTCTCCCACCGGTCAAAACGTTCGCCGTCACGGCTGCTCATAAGAACGGCATCGCTAACACCACGATGATCCCATCCCGGGATTTTAGTTCTGTGAGGAACAAATCTCAGCGGGAAAGCAATATAAAAATGCGGAGCGCGCATATACGGTTGAACTCCGTTGGTATAAAGATGCTCCGGACGCCCATCGCTGTATTCAATGAAACGGGGTGAAGACCAGTCACAAAAATCTTTGGAATAGGCCACCCGTATATTGCGCACGCCCCGTAAGGGGCTCTCATCCGAGCGAAATCCCCGGCAGTAGCAGGCATAAAGTTGTTTGGAAGCATCCCAGAATGCCAGATTTTGGGAGTCGAACGCGCCCTCCGTAAGTATCCGGTCGGGATACAACATTCGCCAGTGGATCCCGTCCGCCGAAACGTAAGCGGCCAAACCACCACCCTCGGGATGATCACCTACAGCTTTGAACTTCTGTTCGGGTAAGGCATCGGGATTGCTGTCCATAAAGGGCGTAAAGTTATGACCGCTCTTCCCTTTTTGCCACACAATGTTATTCTCCCGCTCGCCTTCATACTCAAAAAGTCTGAGTTTGGGTCGTTTGAAATGCAGGCCGTCAACAGTTTGCGCCAGGCAGGTTACCGCCGGTCTTCCCCCGTAATAAAAGCGATAGCACCCATCCACTTCGACAATTGACACATAGCGCTTTACCGGTCTTTCCCACGGTTTATCAAAACGCATAACGACTTCGCGCGGTTGGGGATGGTTCAGACGCCTCACCGCCCCCCCCTTGAGTTCTTCCACCAGGAAATCATCAACGAAAAGTTCACGACGATCACCGATATCCAGGGTCGTTTTACCCTGGGAAGGGGCTGAAATTTTCTTTTGGGTCCACCGTTCATCCCCGTAGAGGAAAGGATCGACCAGTATCGATTGAAAGTTGCCGGCGCGCAATTCGCGCGGACCACCCAAAGCAAGCACCGAACTTCCTTTACCGCTGATATAGCGGACGGCAAGAACATTTTGCCCCTCGTTTAAGCAGGCATGAGCAAGAAAATCATTGATTGAAGGAGGGCTCTTTGCGATCGACTCCTTTGTCAGGTCGATGAGCTGATGACCGTTGATCCAGGCCTGCATCCAGCAATCAGCGCCAAATCCTAAAGTAACTTCACCGGCCTTTTGGGCATATATCGGCACAAAAACATAAGCAACCCGCCCCACCGCATCATCGTCAGGCGTTTGATATATTCCTTTCCCAAATGGTGGTGCTCCGAAGAATGGGCGAAAATCAAACTGATTATTGAGGGGTTCGATCTCCCGTCCTTCGACCTGCCGCCCATTGAATTCCAGGACATCTGGTATTTGTCGCAGAGACTCTGAAGTCACCTCCGGGCCCGGCCCCTTAAGCACATTTTCAAGCCGATTTTTGCGTTGGTGATTTTCGGCGAGAAAACCGCACAAAAAGAGTCCCGTCATGAATAATAATTCCCCGTAAGCGCATAGATTATGAATACTCACAGATAAAACTTCATAAATTGGCGGAGTTCTAATTTGCTTTATTTTAGTTTTCTGTTATTATATTATTACTAAGAAAATCAACTCGAATTGAAGTAAGGAGAATTTTTTTTGGATAATTCCGGATTTCAATACA
>JAGYMJ010000052.1 GCA_018400625.1 Planctomycetota bacterium | reverse complement strand
TGTACTGGATGATGTGCTGCGCCAGCTTCGGGCCGAAAGCGTGCTTGAAATAACGAAACACGTCGCCCATGGAAATGTCGGCCGGATTGTTGATGGTTGAGAAAAGCGTGCACACCGTGTGGATGTGATCAAAAATGACATCGTTTCGGTCAATGCCCTTTTTTTTGGCCCAGTCCTTTAGCGAGACCTTTTCCAGCGCATCGATCTGCTCGTCTGTCATCATGTGGGGATCGGTATAAAAGTCCAGGTAGGGAACGCCCTCTTTTGCGGCAATGGCTTTCAACGCCGGATCAATAGAGCTTCCGGCGACATCCTTGTAGATTTTTCCCTTGAAATAGGAAGCCCAGCGGGCCCCGTGCTTTTCCACGCCTGAGATACCCCCGATCAGGTTCTCAAAATCGAGCATGTAGCCGGTTCCGTTGGCGCTGATGGCATGGTAGCCCACATCCAGGGTGTAACCGTCCAGCATCCGCTCCCGGATAATGGTCTCCATGTCCGGGGTTGCGCCCGCAATATAGGAATACTGGGATTTGAGCAGGCCGGTATACCATTCAAGCCCCTTGTCGGAGATCTCCTCGCCCTTCAAGGAAAGGGCCCGGCCGCCAACGCGGTCATTCTGCTCCAGGATGAGCACGTGAAGGCCCTCCCTGGCAGCCAGCGTGCCCACGGTAAGTCCGCCGACACCGGCGCCGACAACGATCAGGTCGTATTGCATGCTTTCAGTCATCGTCTCTCCTTATAACTGCATGAGCTCGTGGAGCAGCTGCCCTGCCACGGACTCCCTGTCCCCGTCCACGGAGATGTCCATTTCATAGTCCGCAAGAAACCGGAAATAGTAGTGGGGCCAGTCCGTTACCATCGGCAGCTGGTTCGATTCGATCACCTCACGGGTCGTGATCCTTATTTCAAGCTCTACGCCTGCGGCATACGCACTGAGCAGGAGCCGGCGGGCATAGCACCGGCCGGTGGCCTCATCTTTCTGCTCGTTTTCAAAGGAGACGTGGAGCATATTGGTTGAGAGCACGATCTCGCCGTCGCGTGCAATCATCAGGGGAGCGTGCACCGGTGCGCCTTCCTTCCGAGGCGCCACCCATGCATAATCAATGGCGTAGCGAGGGTGATGAATGCGGCCCCAGTACCAGAAGCTGAAGGTCCGACAGCAGTGATAATTGCCCCAGTTGTGATCGTGGTAACCGGAGCCGGACACCGCAACGGTCTGGTCGTTGAGATGGAGTTCCCCCGTGACGTGCGCCTCGGGCACCGGCACCACCCAGCCCGCGATGAGGCCTTCGTCTTCGTCCTTGTAGTTAAAGCCGGTTCCAGGCTTCCAGGGAGGAGTTTTTCCCGTAAAGGTAAGGCGTGCGCCGATGCCCTTGATATTCATGTAAAGTTCGTAGACCCCGCCGGACTCTTTAACCCATGCATCGCCCATACGCACGTCGCAGTAATCCGGGGCGGCGGTGGCGGCCTCCGGTGCAATCAGCGCATACCGCTCCTTTTTGGTCCCGTCCGGGCGGTAGATGAACAGCTGGATGGATGGCTGCATGGGCTTTAAAAAAATGTTGCGGTAATGGAAGACAGCGACCGCGTGATATCCGTTGGTGAACGCGGCATCAAAATACCACCACTCGTAGTACTCCTTTGCATTGTGAAAGATGTGCGAGCCGTCGTCGCGGCGCTGGTAATTCTTCGGGTTACGTTTTGCATCCAGCTTGCCGCCGAACATGGCCAGATGGGTTGTTGCGTCCTTGTCATCCATGATTCACCTGTCCGATTTGCCTATTCAGGTTTAAAATACGCGATATCCAGAATGCTGCCGCTTCGCTCGACGTTAAAGACCGGAACCATTCGCATGCCGATACGGAGCTGATCGGGTTCCGCACCGCCGATAAGGTGGGCCATACCGGTGTCGGCCCCGTCGAGCCTTATCACGCCGTAGA
>JAGYMJ010000051.1 GCA_018400625.1 Planctomycetota bacterium | reverse complement strand
ATGGGCCATAAACTCAATGAATCCGGTGACCTGATCCCCGCCGAAGAGCTTTATGAAGCCTGCCGTGTTATGGCACGTCATGTTGAATATAAAGGTGGTTTAGAATGGGATTTTTCCAAACTCCACTCCATGCCCATTGATCCGGAATTCACCGACCTGGTCGAGTCTTATCTCGGTTCGGTTATCCAATCCGATGCCCCGCAAAAGGGCTGGAAGCTGCCGGAAACCACGCTCATTTACCCCTGGATCATACGTATGTTCCCTGAAGCAAAGTATATCCACTGGGTCAGGGACCCCCGCGATTCTATCGCAGGAAGGCATCTTACCGACGATCTTGCGGAATTCGGTATCGATTATGAGGAAACTGACGACCTGTTCCGGAAAAGAGCTATTAGCTGGAAGTACCAGCGCGAAATTATCAAAGCAACGCCCCCACCCCGAAACAGCATACTGGTTCGATTCGAAGATTTTATCCTCAGACAAGAGGAAACTCTTGCGAGGTTGGAGGAATATTTGGGCCTTCAACTCTGCAAGATACCCGTAAGAACGGATCCTGTCGGACGGTGGAAGCGGGAGGGGGTTCAATGCGATGGAGAAGTTTTCCGCGATGAACTGACCGAACTCGGTTATGAGCAATAAAACGGGAGGTGACTTTATAACATGCTGCGTGTTTGCGTAATAGGAATGGGCCCCATAGGAAATCGCCATGCGGATATCTACAAGGCCGATGAGATGGCGGAACTGGTGGGGGTGTGCGATATTATACCTGAAAAAGCGAAAGCGGCGGGCGATAGATTGAAAGTCCCGAGCTTTACCGATGCGGGACAAATGCTGAGCCGGCTCGGCCCCGATGTCTGCAGTATAGCCACCGGCGGTTACGAATATGGCAGCGACCATTATCAACCGACGATCGATGCCTTAACTGCCGGATGCCATGTGCTGTGTGAAAAACCGATCTGCAACGAAGTTGAACCGGCTGAAGAGATGGTCGCTCTGGCGCGGCGGAGAAAATTGTGTTTCGGTATTGATTTTAACCACCGTTTCACTCCGGCGGCAAGGAGTGCCGAAAAATGGATACGGGAAGGCCGCCTGGGGAGCCTGCTTTTCGTCAATATGGCTCTATGGATCGGCAAACCTCATGACCCCGAATCGCCGTATTTTCACCTCAAAGCGCTGGCGCCGCACGCTGTCGATATGATGCGCCATTACTGCGGCGATGTGGAAAGCGTTCAGTGTTTCGCCCTCAAAGCGCCCGGCAGGAATATCTGGTCAACGGCCTCCATCAATATGAGATTTCGAAACGGCGTGGTAGGCCACCTGACCAGCAGCTATGATATAGCCCGGGGCCATCCGATGGAGCGCTGCGAGGTGGCGGGAGTGGACGGGAGGTTTGTTGTGGAGGATATGTGGCGCGAGGCGACCCTGTATCCCGCCGGTAACCCGGTCAAGGAAGTCCATACCAATCCGGTATTCGGCGGCTATGAAAGCTTCTACGATACCTTCAGGCAACGCATCCACTGCTTCCTTAAAGAGGTTGACGAAGGCGCAGCACCGGAGGATATCGATGGCTCGGGCCGGGACGGCCTCGCGGCGCAGAAGGTGATCCAGGCGGCGATCGAGTCCCTCCATACCGGTGAAATAGTTCAATTGTCCGGATAGCCTTAAAAAAGAACGTAATAGATCATGGTCAAAGTGAAAATATGTGGAATAACAAACGCAAGGGACGCTTGCGCCGCCGCAAGCTGCGGTGCCGACGCGCTGGGGTTTAACTTCGTGAAAGGGACGCCTCGCTATATAGAGCCGGAGCAGCTCAGAGCTATGGGAAAACGGCTGCCGCCCTTAGTGTTCAGAGTGGGTGTGTTCGCCAACGAAAGGGCGGAAGTGATTAATTACATTGCAAATATATGCAGGCTTCATTACGTGCAATTACATGGCGATGAACCCCCGGACTTTTGCGCTGAAATCACGGCTGCAGACATCATCAAAGCTCTCAGGGTATCGAGCGAAAAGGACCTTGCCCGGCTCTCCGAATATAAGGTCTGCGCATTCCTTCTGGATGCCAAAGTCAAGGGGAAGCTTGGCGGGACCGGTAAGACAATATCGCCGCAAATTGCGAAAAAAGCAAGAAAATACGGTCCGATAATACTGGCCGGCGGGCTCAATCCCGACAATGTTGCCGGCGCGATAAAGGTAGCTCAGCCCATAGCGGTAGATGCTGCAAGCGGTGTGGAAGAATCCCCACGCATCAAATCACATCCGTTGATGGCGGAATTCATCAGCAATGCTAAAAACGCCAACCGGCCGACAGTTTAAGTTCGGCTCCGCGAGGATACTTGGTTCCGTCAAAACTGGTTCTGTCCAATGTTGTGGACGCATCGATGTGGATAATCCTGAAGAAGCTGAGCCCTGCGCTGAGGTAGGTGAGTTCTTCACCTTTGAGGTTGTGGCGGACACCCAGCCGTGGGGTGGGCACCCAATTCAGGAACGTTTTCGGTTCATAGCTGCCCATAGCGGCTAACCATTGGTACTGATCCCCCGTCGAGTCAGTAACGCTGTTGAGGTCGCCCGAGGCGCTGAGTATCCAGTTTCGGCAAGCCGTGTGCACGGCGCCTTGCAAGGTGTACTGACGTTCCATTGTCCATTCATCGCCGCCACGCCGCGCCTGGGGGTTTTTCTGAAAAAAACGGGAATCACTGGTGTCGGGATATTTGAACGAAGGCTCATTGATGTTGCGTATAACGCCGCCCAGCGAAAAGTAATCGGTGACGGCGGTTATACCAAGATCGACGCCGAAATCCTGGCTTGTTTTGCGATTATCGAACTCATCTTCCGCAACATCTTCCAGATCATCATCTTCATAATCGAAAAGAACTCCGGCGCGCACGAGCGAAACGTAGTAGTAGTTCAGATTTACGCCCGCGTTCACATGCAGATTGTCGTGATGCCGGAGCGGTCGGCTGAAACCAAGACCGGCATGGCGGATTACGCCCCCCTGAACGGCGACGCCGGCTTCGTCGGTGGGTTCGATACCGATTTCATGTTCCTTTCCATCATCGCCTGTATAGATGATGACCGGCGAATCGTCCTCACCGCTTTCGTCGAATTCAAAGCGCGTGTAATCGCCTATCCCGTCTCCGTCGAGGTCCGAACGCAGTTCTTCGGGGAGCTGCGGGAAGGCCTCGCCGCTTGATTCGACGATCATGCGTGCTTCCAAAGCGGCTCCACCACTGATCGAGAATGTTCCTCCGAGCGTATCTGATCTTACGGCAAAAGGAGTGAGGGGAAATGCGGCTTTAACACCGAGTTTAGCGTAGGCTTCTTCCGAGATATCTTCAATGAGAGAGTTGGCATCCGCCGAAAAATCGTCGAGGTCAATGAGATACCCTTCTAGATCATCCAAAGTTTCATCGACTTCGTCAAAGAATTCCTGCAAATTAGCAGCATCATCCCAAATATCTTCCCAGTTCAATTCCTCCCATTCTTCCGCCCGCTCTTCCAGATCATCGAAATCATCCACCAGGCGGTCAATCTTTGTGTCGAAATCATCGACAGTGCCCAGTTCCATCCCGACGCCTAAATCGAGTAAAGGACCGAATCGAAGACGGGATACGGACAGTGAGGGATTGGCGGGATTGACGAAGGGGGGCATACCACGCCATGATACGCCGACATCATATTGCACGGGCATGGAGAGTGCATCGCGATAATTACGCAGTTCTTGCCGTTTAGCCCGCTCCATTTCCATCCGGACTTCCCACTCTTCATATTCTTCTTCAAGCTCATATGCGGGTACAGATTCATCATACTCGCTCGGCACATCGGATGTTTCGCCATTAACCGCTCCGTGGGTGAATAGCAGAACGGCTACAGAAAGGAATATTTTTCTCACTTTGGGGCCTCCTGACCGACAGATTGAATTGATTGGGTGATTAAGCGCTCAAAATATCCATATCGCCATTTTCCCCGATAATGCCAAAACAGCACAGATATTGCCGACTGCAGCATTGCTGACTCGAACCGCTTCGATTAAATCAGTTTTCAGGTCTAAACCCTGAAAAATCAAAGTTCCTCATTGCGCCGGTATATAACGGATCGCCTTACCTTTAACGGTGATAGTCTGACTTTGTATGATCAGGAAATTGGTAGTTTGGGCGCTGTAACGCGGAGCGATCAGGGCGTCAGCATTCGGAACGGATTCAATGGCATGGTATATCGCGGCCTGCATTATTCGGTTGGCCGGGAGACGATCGGCGGTCGGCGTACCGAAGAATGTCCGGCGCCCGGCGATGAACCCGGCTTTTCGTTCCCGGGTAAGAGGGATGAACCCCAGGAGGGTGACTCCTGATGAGGTACCTTCGGCCGGGCCAACAATATCATAGGTCGCTTCGGTGGAAAGTGCTCTCAAGGGGGGCTGTCCTTCGGGAATCGAAGTGGACATCGTGCTGCAACCGGCAGAGACGAAAAAAAACAATCCAGCAACCGCAAACATCATTTTATACCACATAATACACCTCCTTAAAAAAGTTTATCCGAAAATGTACATAGCAAACCTCTACCAAATTATCTCTCACAAATAGATAATGTACCGTAAATATTCAGTGAAACCCGTCTCACTTGATCACCACCGTGCCTTGTGC
>JAGYMJ010000050.1 GCA_018400625.1 Planctomycetota bacterium | reverse complement strand
ACTTAGCACTGAATCTTCATTCCACCGGCACAAGGCACGGTGGGGATGCTACGGAGTTCGTCGATATCAGTTCTCTTGCTTGACTTCCCGGACAATATCATGCAGTTCTTTCAAAGCATCAATGGGTGTCATTTCTTCGACATTCAATGATTCGATCCTTTCCTTTATTTTGTCATCAAGTGGTCTGAAAAGCGGTAATTGCATCGGCTGCGGTTGAGCATCCTGTTTCGGCCTTTTGGGGGCAAAACGCGGTTGGTCGTCCGGACCTATAGCGTTGGCTTCCAGATGCTTGAGTATTTCGCTGCTTCTTTTCACCACCCGGCTGGGGACCCCGGCCAATTTGGCCACATGAATACCATAACTCTGATCGGCATGGCCCGGCACTATCCTATGCAGAAAAACAACCTCACCTTCCCAGTCACGCACGGCCACATTCAGATTCTGGACGCCGTCGAGGGTATTTGCGAGCTGGGCCAGTTCATGATAATGAGTGGCGAAAAGCGTCCTGGCTCCCAGTTCGTTGTGGATATATTCCGCAGTAGCCCATGCGATACTTACCCCGTCGAAAGTGCTTGTGCCGCGGCCGACTTCATCGAGTATCACCAGGCTGCGGTCGGTAGCGTTGTTGAGGATATTGGCCACTTCCACCATCTCAACCATGAACGTGCTCTGCCCGCGCACCTGTATATCGCTGGCACCGACACGTGTAAACACCCTGTCCACCACACCGATGCGCGCTTTTTTAGCCGGCACAAAAGATCCCATCTGGGCCATCAGCACCAGCAAAGCCGTTTGCCGGATATAAACGCTTTTACCGGCCATGTTGGGGCCGGTGACGATGAGTAAGCCGGCCTCTTCGCCATCCATCAGGGTATCGTTCGGAACGAACTGTTCATCCATTATTTGTTCCAGTACCGGATGGCGCCCCTCCCTGATCTCCACTTCTTTGCTGTCGTCCATTTCAGGTCTCACATAACCGTTTTCAGCCGCGACAGTTCCCAGCGAGAAAAGAGCATCAAGCCGCGCGACAGCATTCGCGGTATTTTGGACTCGGAGCGTGAACTCAGCGATTTGTTTCCGAATTTCGGTAAAAATTTCGTATTCCAGGTCCATGGCCCTTTCGGAGGCCCCCAAAACCTTGGATTCCCACTCCTTAAGTTCGGAAGTAATATATCGCTCAGCATTTTTAAGGGTTTGCTTACGCATATATTCTTCAGGCGCTTTATCCTTATGGGCGTTGGTGACCTCGATATAATACCCGAAAACCTTATTGTAGCCGATCTTCAGCGATGATATACCCGTCCGGCTTCTCTCTGAAGCTTCAAATTCCGTCAGCCATTTTTTTCCTTTTTTTGACACATGCCGCAATTCATCCAGCTCGGCATTGTAACCATCGCGAATCAGGCCGCCTTCAGTGAGCGCTGTAGGCGGGTCGGGGCGAATGGCGCTTTCAATCAGTCCGCCGGCCTCATTCACCGGATCCAAATTCTCCCTCAAGCTGCAAAGCAGCGGTGAATCCACCTCTTTAAGTTCACTTTTGAGCGGTGAAAGCTGCGCGAGCGAATCGCGCAGAGCAATGAGATCACGTGCGTTGGCTCTGGCCGTGGCCACTTTCGTCGCCAATCTTTCAATATCGTAAATGTCAGAGAGGTAATCATAGACAGTTTTGCGCAGGCGTGCGTCTTTCACAAACTCCTCCACCGCCTGGAGCCGCTGGTCTATCCGGGCAGAGTCTTTGAGTGGGGTTAAGACCCACCGGCGAAGCAAACGCGCCCCGGGCGGTGTGCGGGTACTGTCAAGGACCGAGATTAATGCGCCCGCCCTCTGGTCTTCCCTTAATGTATCAACCAGTTCCAGCGACCGTTGCGTTGTTCGGTCGAGGATAAGATATTGCGACGGATTAAACGGCGCCAGCCGTTTGATATGATCAACAGCGCCTTTTTGCGTATCATGCAGGTAGTGAAGTATAGCGCCTGCAGCCCCGATGGCGGGCTCCATATCGGCGCATCCGAATCCATCTAATCCTGACGTGCCGAAATGATCATTGAGGACACTTTCGGCCTCTTCTATAGCGAACTCCCAGGGTGGTCTGCGGCTGATCGAGCACCTCTCATCAAGTTCCGCTGTTAAACTCTCCATACCTTTATCATCATCCAGTCGATGATCATCCGGCAGCAAACACTCAGCAGGAGAAATTCTGCGAATACTATCTGCAGCCTCCTTTTCGCCGACCTCTTCCAACTCAAAGCTGCCGGTTGATAAGTCCACCCAGGATATACCGTAAAGGGATTTTTTCTTGCAGACAGCGGCCAGGAAATTGTTGTTGCGTCGGTCAAGGATGTTCTCTTCCGTAAGGGTACCCGCCGTTATCACCCTTATAACATCGCGTTTGACGAGCCCTTTTGCCTCATCGGGATTTTCTATCTGTTCACAGACGGCGACCCGATGTCCGGCTTCGACAAGACGTTTAATATAATTTTCGGCGGCGTGGACAGGGAATCCCGCCATGGGGATGGGATTGTCGCCTTTTTCACGGCTGGTCACAGCTAAACCGAGAACCCGCGCCACGATCTTCGCATCCTCATGGAACAGTTCGTAAAAATCCCCCATCCGGAACAGTAGAATAGCGTCTTCATGCTGTTTCTTGAAAGAAGCATACTGCCTCATCATCGGTGTCATGTTTGAATTCTTTTTAGTCATGGGTCTGCCGATAGTATAAAACAAAAGAAAAAAATGCTCAACTGCCTTTAGTTTCCTTCAAATTATAAACGTACTGTACATTCACTGTTTTTATTCATTCAGCCAATTCTTACACTTGCAAGAAATATATCTTTCAATGATAATATATTGGTAAGTTTTTGAAGACACAGACAGGAATTTCTGTGTTTTTTCAACTGTAAGTCCTCAGTGAACAACGTGGCATCTCCACCATGCCCTGTGCCGGTGGAATGAAGATTATTGGCTACAGCGGGTTTTAACCAACACGT
>JAGYMJ010000049.1 GCA_018400625.1 Planctomycetota bacterium | reverse complement strand
CGGACGCTTGAAAGCGTCCACTACGAGCCGGGTTTTCGGCCAGGGCCCTAGGGACTTTGCCCTGGAAAAAGGGCGTTTCGGCGCGGTTGTCGGGACAGTCGCAGCCGAGCACGACTATTTTGTGCCGATGCGTGGCATCTAAGCGCTTAAACGTCCACAATCTCAACCATTGTTTCATAGTTCCTCAGAGCCAGTGGTGAGAGTATTCTCCCGTAAGGGCAGGCCGACGGCATGAGCACGAAGCCGCGTCCGGCACCGGCCGTGCCCTCCCGGAGGGCACGCTTCACTTTCTCGGCGAACTGGTCTGTCGACAGATTTTCAATATCGCTGACTTCGAGATTTCCAAAGAGTACCATATCTTTCCCATACCGTTCCCGGACATATCCCAATTCGACGTCACCCTGTGGGGGGGGCTCGATGGGATCAAGACCGTCGGCCCCCATCGCAGCGATATCGTCGAGGATCGCCTTCAGGTTTCCGTGGGAATGGATGCGGGCGTATCCCCCGTACTCGTGGATAGATTTGATCATCGGCGTTACATAGCGACAGACGTATTCGCGAAAGAGTGCCGGAGGCAGATAGGGAGGCGAAGCATATTCGGGGCCACAGATACGCCAGAGGCGCCCGGGTAAGGCTTTGGCCACGGCTTCCGTCTTCGGCAGCAGATATGAGGCGAGGCGCTCAAGCAACTGATGAAAAAGTGCCTTCTCCGTCATCGCAATGACCGTGTAATCGGCCATGTTGAACAATGATGCCGCCAGATTGAGCGGATCGGGGGTATTAATCATGACTATACCCGTTTCGCCCAGAGCCGATTCCGTCCGGATGACCGGATCGGTAACGACTTCGCTTCCCGGGGCACGGGAAGGGAGATCAAGGAAAGCACGCAAGTCATCTACGTCTTTCAGAAGGTGCTCTACCGTCCAGGTTGTATTGACGTCAGGGTCGCGCCGCGTGCGCCCAGTCAGGGTACGGCCGCCGGCGTTGATGCGACGTGTGGTTATTCGGCGCCCTTCAGAGATTACAGATTCCGTGCTTGAAACTTTTTCCATCGGATCGGGCGCAGCAGATTTATAGGGAACATGCCTTATCACAATGCGGTCGGTGTGCTCTCGTGCAAGGTCAATGAGTGGGCGCCAGGAAGGGTGTGAATAAACATTGAACGGGTTTTCATCGGCCGGATTTTCGTCCAGGCCGTTAATCTCGTAAAATGACAGGGGGGGCCGGTCAACATTCTCCCCTCGCAATGTGGCCATTAGTCTTTCTCGTCGTTTCATTCTTGCCACCTATCGAACATTATTTTTTATTGTCATTAAAAACTTTGATTTATGGACGCGTACATAAGTTTATTGATAAAAATCATTGGTATATATTCAGTGAACCAGATGGGTTCCCCACCGTGCCTTGTACCGGTGGAATGGAGATTCAGTGCTAAGTCTCTAATTTATAGACCTTAACCATTATTGCGCATTATTTCAAAAGCGATATCAGCAGTTTTTTGAGAAGCGCCGGTTTCACCAATAGTTTCAATAAGTTTGTGTAAATCTTCACAGCAATGCTGGTAAAGGCTATCATCGGATAAAAGCTCATCAACGCGGCGATACAACCAATGGGGGTCAGCCCGCCACATAACCTTCTCGGGGCACACCATTTCACCGGAAAGTGAATTGACTATCCCGGCAAAAGGAGTGTGAGTCATACCCGAGATTAAAAAATATAAAAACCCGTTTATACGATATAATATCACCATAGGAGTGAGCTGTGAAGCTATTTCAAGGGTTATGGTACCTGACTTGGTTATACATACTTTGGCCGCTTTTGACAACTCTACCGGCCTTAATTTGCTCAATTCGATTTTGAAACTGTGGTTATTAATTATGTTTGACGCTTCTGTTTTGACATGTTCGGGGCAGGCCGCGAGAAAATTCAAGCCGGGCCACTGTTTTTTCAGCATATGACAGGCATCAAGAATAATTGGCAGATTAGCTCTGACTTCCTGGCCTCGACTGCCCGGAAAGACAGCGATCAGATTATCACCATAATTTTCCTCAAGCGTATCAATCTTTTCCTTTCGCGGCGGGTTTGAGTGGAGTGAATCGAACAGAGGATGTCCCACAAAATCGGCATCAACCCCATATGCAGCGCATATTTTGGGTTCAAATGGATAAATAACAGCCGCTTTTGTGACCCACTTGCGTATTTTCTTCAACCGGTACCGTCCATGCGCCCAGGCTTGCGGCAGAATATAGTAAAGCACGGGTATGCCTGCCATATGGGCTTGTTTAGCAATAAAAAGGTTAAAACCACCGTAGTCGACCAAAATAACCAAATCCGGTGGATTGGAGTGGAAATCATCTTTGACGATCGACAATTTTCTTTTGAAATTGGCGATATCCAGCAGATTGTAAAGCCACATAGCGCTTTGTTGGACGGATTCCGCCCCCGATTCTTTAAGTCCTTCCTGCAGCATCTTTTGCAGCCCGAATCCCCTGAATGAGATGTTTGCCGACCGGGACCTCAACTCTTTCATGAGACTCGCAGCATGAACATCACCGGAATTATCGCCGGCTGAAATGAAAATCTGTGTGTTGTCCTTTATCAATATACACCTTAGTATCTTAATTGGGAATTAAAAGTTCGGGCTTACGATGGATAATTATAAAAGCATAAGGTATTGATTGCAAGATGGAGAGTAGAGATTAATAATTAACGGCTTTTTTTAATAACGGGGCAGCGTTTCAGAATTGGGTTATCATTGAAAAAACAACCTGCAATACATATAATACTTCTATGTAAACGAAAGTAAGTCCTCAGTGAACCACATTGTTCCCCCACCGTGCCCTGTGCCGGTGGGGATAAAACTACACGCTTCACTGAATATTTACAAACGAAAAAGGTGTTAACGGGTTTTGTCCGGGAGGAGAGATAACATGTGTGGAATCGTGGGATATGTGGGAAACAATAATGCACAAAAGGTCATTGTCTCCGGATTGCACAGATTGGAATACCGCGGGTATGATTCTGCCGGATTGAGTTTGTGGAATCCGGATACAGGGGAACTCGATACGGTAAAGACATCAGGAAAGATCGGCGAACTGGAAAGTTGCCTGGAGCATGAGTTACCCCCCGGCACCACACGTCCCATAGGTATAGGCCATACCCGCTGGGCGACCCATGGCGCGCCCAATCAAGTCAACGCGCACCCCCATCTCAGCCAAACAGGTGATTTTTCCATCGTGCACAATGGGATCATTGAGAATTACAGTGCTCTAAAGAGCCGGCTCCTTGCCAACGGTTTTTCTTTTACCAGCGATACGGATTCGGAAGTTCTGGCACACCTTATCGAACAATGCTATGACGGCGACCTGACTCGTGCGGTTACTGCGGCGCTCGAACAGATCGAAGGGACGTACGGCATATGTGTTATCTCTAAACTGCACCCTGATAAAATCATAGCAGCGCGACAGGGCAGTCCTATAGCCGTAGGAATTTGCCATAATGAAACGGTTATAGCTTCGGACATCAGCGCGATTGTCCAACACACTGACCGGGTTGTTTTTCTCAACGACGGGGATATTCTTACAGCAACTGCGGACGATACGGAGATTTTATCCCATAAAAATGTGCCCATCGCCCGTGAGGCCACGCTTATAGACTGGGACATTGGCCAGATTGAAAAGGGCGGTTTTGACCATTTCATGCTGAAGGAAATCCACGAGCAGCCCTCGGCCATCGCCAACGCCACCCGGGGACGTCTGCTCTTGAAGGAAGGCACGGCTAAGCTTGACGGCATGAAGATGACATCGAGAGAAATATCACGTGTTGATCGCATCCTCATAGTCGCTTGCGGCACCTCTTTATATGCTGCAATGATCGGCAAATATCTCTTTGAAGACTATGCAGATATTCCAACGGAGGTTCAGCAGGCCGCAGAATTCCGTTACCGCAATCCAATTATTGAGCCCAACACGTGTGTGTTGGCTATAAGCCAGTCCGGGGAAACCGCCGACACACTCGCTGCGGTGCGTGAAGCTATGCGCAAAGGCGCTGAAGTTTTAAGCATCTGCAATGTTGTAGGCTCCACGATCGCCAGAGAAACCGGACGCGGGGTTTATTTGCATGCCGGCCCCGAAATCGGCGTAGCTTCAACAAAAGCCATTTCTTGTCAGATAACTATTCTCACGATGATGGCGCTTATCTTTGGGCGCACCCATCGCCTATCCATGCAAAAGGGACGGGAAATTGTGGATTATCTCTCGCAATTGCCCAAACTTGCCCAAAAAGTCCTTGACCAGGAGACCGCTATTCAGGCGGTAGCCGATAAGTATGCGTCCTATGAAAACGCGTTTTTCATCGGGCGTGGA
Source organism: Planctomycetota bacterium (assembly GCA_018400625.1). Taxonomy (GTDB): domain Bacteria; phylum Planctomycetota; class Brocadiia; order SM23-32; family SM23-32; genus PUMZ01. The sequence continues at coordinate 1,129 of JAGYMJ010000049.1, read as the reverse complement.
TACATGTATCCGGCTGCGCTGGAAGGGGCCCTTAAACTAAAAGAAATATCTTATATTCATGCTGAAGGCTACCATGCCGCCGAACTTAAACATGGGCCCATCGCCCTGCTGAACGGCGATGTACCGCTGATTGGGCTTGCCCTCAATATACCGGGACGCAACAAAACATGCAGTAACTTGCAGGAAGCAAGAGCCCGCAACACACCTGTTATTGCTATCGCTACGGAAGGCCATCGGGATATCGAAAAACATTGTGATGATATAATTCAAATCCCTGAGTGTCCTGAGTTTCTCGCTCCCATCTGCGTCATTATTGCCGAGCAGCTATTGTCATATTACATAGCAAAATTACGGGGATGCGAGATCGACCAACCGCGCAATCTTGCTAAATCGGTGACCGTCGAATAAACCCCCATAACTATACATGAACTCAGGCTTCCTGACTCCGGCGAAAGGAATCTATGGTCAGTCCTCAGTGAACCACGTTGTTTGGTGGTTCCTGCCGCCGGGCTTGTCCCGGAGGTCTTTGTTATTTGATTATTCTTTTAAAGATGCAGCTATTTGTTTTTCCCTACGTTGGGTTTTTGCTATAAAATTCCCCAGCAAAAACTCTTTCGACCTGTCCTCCTCAACCGAATCTTTTTCCCGTTTTAGCTGCTCTAAGACGTTGTTGACAATATCATTAGCCTCTTCCAGTAATTTCTGTCGGGCTTCAGAATCATCTGCCCGAGTCACACTTTCCTCTAATTTGTTATCAACTTTCTCAAGCCACTCCACATAATTTCTGTATTGCAGGGGGTCTTGCCGGATCACTTCTAAAATTTGCCTTTGAAACATAAACCCCGCCAGTAAAACCAGGCCGAAAGCGATGAGTATCAAAAAACCTATCCGGCTCGTGATTGGCATCTGGCGATTTCTGGCCCCCTTCGCTTTCAGGATGCGCATTTCATAGGACTCACCGGTTTGTATATCCAAGCCACAATTATCACAAATAACACCCGATTGAATATCCGCTTCACAATTGGGACACTTCTTTTGGGGTACTGGCATTTTCGACCTCGTAATTTATCGTAGATAGGAGTCTTTTGGTGTCACCATAGCAAGTCTATACAGATAAGAGACCTACAGT
>JAGYMJ010000048.1 GCA_018400625.1 Planctomycetota bacterium | reverse complement strand
GAACGACAACGGTCAAAGGCGAACGTCGATTAGACAGGATGAACAGGATTTACAGGATTTAATTTCAAACGACAGATGCGGAAAGCCGTAAAGACAGAAGTCCAGGGATTGCACGGATTTTTACGGATTGAAATCGTGTGGAAGTTGTGATATAATTCGCTAAAAGGAATAAGTGTTATTTTCTAATGCTTTACCAATATCTGAATGACACAGAATAAGATAAAGTACTGGATAGAATCAGCGGCAGATGACTGGAGAGTGGCCAATCACCTTCTCGAGAAGGGAGACTATAGCTACGCTTTGTTTTTTGGACATTTGAGCCTTGAAAAGACTCTTAAAGCGCTTTATACTTCGAGAAAAAATAAAACTCCGCCTTTAACGCACCGGTTGGTCTATTTAGCCGAAGCTGTTGATCTTGAAATAAGCGAAGAGCAGCTTGAACTCTTGGAAATTGTAACAGATTTCAACCTTGAGGCGAGATATCCTGATGAAAAATTTTCTTTTAAAAAGAAATGTACCGAAAACTTTACCAAGGGATATCTGAAAAAAATTGAGGAGATGAATAAATGGTTACAAAGAAAGATAAAGTGCTCAGAGACCTGAGAAAATTTATAGCCGAGTTGCGAAGAAACGGCATCCCGGTGCAGAAAGCGCTTTTATTCGGCTCCTGGTCGAAAGGCAATGCGGGCTTGGACAGTGATATCGACGTTGCCCTCATCTCCAGTGCCTTTTCCGGTGATCGTTTTTCCGACAGACGCCGAATAGTTCCCTTCCGCAGAAGGATAAACAACAATATTGAACCCGTTCCCTTTGACCCGGAAAGTTTCGAACAAGGCGGGAATTTGATCGATGAAATTCGTTCGCATGGGGAAGATGTTGAATAGAGCGCAGAATGACCGGAAATTTTGAGCATTATGAATGATTATATCGACATCCAATAGAAATTATGAAAAGCTAAGAGGAAAATAGGATATGAACGAACGAATCTCAATCGATCCTGATATATGTCACGGCCGTCCAGTAGTGAAAGGAACGAGGGTTCTTGTCTCCAATATACTCGGGGCACTTGGTTCCGGAAACACTATTGAGCAGGTACTGGCGGACTACCCAAACATCTCCCGGCAAGACGTGCTTGCCGCTATTGAATTCGGCGGTGAATTAGCCCGTTTTGAAGAATCCCCATACGAGGCGGCCTTGCCATGAAGTTTGTCCTTGATCATTGCAGAGTTGACTCGCTAAAAGGAAAAGTGTATTTATTACGTGATCAAACCTATTCGGTTTTCCCATCCGATGATTAATTTCTAAATTATCGAACAAGTTTGCAATAAAAAGGCATAACGGCAAAGCCTTTTCCTCACACGGAGACGCAGAGAACGCGGAGAACGGCAACGGCTTGGGTCCACAGATTGCACAGATTACACGGATTAGAAAAAAAGGAATAAAAACACCGGAAAGACAAAGGACAAGTGGGATAGAGCGCAAACGTTAATGTGAACATCGCCCTCCTCAACACCTAACTTCACTCCGGCAGGGCCGACCAATATCGAAGGTTCCAGCGACCTCATCCGGCCGCCTGGCCGAGCCGGCAAATGTTCACAGCCTGGCCGAAAGCATACGGGAGTGTCTGAACAACGACGATGAAGCCATTGAGATGTGCCGCAACGCGAGGGGAATGCTGGGAAAACACCACAGCCCGGCGTCAATAACGCGGCAGTATCTTGAGGTTTACACCCGGAGCGGATGAACGGCAGAACGTATTTTAGACGGGATTTACAGGATGGACAGGATAACGGATAAACGGATTAAAAAAGGCAAAAAAGAAAAACAATGTAGCTTTTGAATCATTACTTGTCTTCCGTTTCCAGCTTCACTTCTTTAGGTTGCAAAACATTATCATGAAATTTACAGTTCATGGCAAGAACACTTCAACGGTTGAGGTCACCAACATCTCCTCACATGGCTTTTGGCTACTCGCACACGGACGGGAATTGTTCCTCTCATACGAAGATTTCCCATGGTTTCAAGAGCAGCCCGTGAAAGCGATACTTAACGTAACCGAACCCTTGACGGGACATTTCTACTGGCCCGACCTCGATGTAGACCTCTCTGAAGAGATAATCGAGCATCCAGAGCGTTATCCACATATAAGTTCGCAATAAACGATGGCTTTTTTAAAGAGGCCCCTTGACGATTCTTCTGAAATGAGGAACCGTTTGGAGAGCGAAGCGGTGATTGAAATAATCGAGGTTATTGAATCGCATAGTGTAGAATTGCTGAACTCTAACGTTCTGGAGTATGAAATCAGCAAATGTGGGGACCCGTTCAGAGTTGAATTCAGTCTCCAAATACTTTCATTGGCCTCAGAGAAGATAACTCTGCAAAATCATATGATAGCGCGTGCTATGAAATTTGAATCGTTTGGGGTGGAGGGAGTCGATGCATTACACCTTGCTGCTGCTGAAGCGGGGGGAGCTGATTACTTATGTACCTGTGATGATAAGTTCTTAAAAAGAAGCAAGAATATTCGGGGTGGGGTGACCACAAAAGTGATATCACCGATAAGTTTTGTGGAGGTATATGATGGAAACACAGACTCTTGACCAAATTAACAAAGAAGCCGTTGAGACACTTTACCGTGAATTAGGCGTCAGCCGAACTATCCGGTTTTTACGCCAGTACAGATTGGGGAAAGGTAATTATGTCGAAATAAAGCGGGAAGTTTTCAGCAATAAGACAGTCGAAGATATAACCGGAGAAATACTTGAAGATTTTCTCACTTTTGCCCGCAGATATTTGCGATAAGAGGCCATATGTCCTACAATAACTCTGAAAATTCAAAGTCGAGGTTTGAATTTTCATGTTTTTTGTGATTTTCTGTCTATCAGCTTTTCTTATTGGGTGTCAGGGTATGATCGAGAGAACAAGGTATTTAAGGAGAATAGATGCACAATTTGAAGCACATCCGGCGGTTGCCGTGCTGGGACCCCGTCAATGCGGTAAAACGACCCTTGCAAGGATGTACGCTCAGGGGTATGCCAACGGTACGGTTACACGGATTAGAAATCGTGGCTGACCTTGGAAAAAGGCCTGCAAGGGCTTGGCTTGGCCGACGAAACTAAACGAAAGGATTCCACCACCACTGGGCTTGCCCCAGTGATGGTGAGGACTGAAAACCAGAGCCGATTTGGTCGGCGCTTTCCCTTATGCTTTTCATTCCTCCCGCAAATACGGAATATCGTCCCGGTCCTTTGGCCTTGACGTGGCCTCTTTGTTTTTAAGAAGATGCTGCCGGCCGATGTAAAAAACGGGGATGTCATCCCGACCCTGACACACGACAACCGCCTCCTTACGGCCTTGCCATGCTTCATCAAATGTGACACCGGAGATGAGATTCATCAAATCAATCCTGTTCGGCGGCCGGCCAAATTGCAAAATCAATCCGTTCTCGCGAAGTTCACCGGCACTCTGAATCCCGGGAACCGAACCGCCCCAAAATTCAAAGAGGGCCTTGTAAAGCAAATCGGCGTTCTGATCCGTGTTATCATAAAAAAAATCGATATCACCGGTGAGACGGGCATGTCCATGAAATATTACGGCCTCGCCGCCAATGAGCAGATAACGAACACGGTATGCATAAAGCAACCTTAAGAACTCAACAGTGTCCGGAGAAAAATGCGATGCTTCTATCTCGTTTTCCGCACACATGCGTATACCTCCCTCACATCCGGGGACTGACGGTCATAAACCCGCCATTTCAACTCCCTTGCTATCCGCATCCTTTCACGGTGCGTCTGGGATGTGTTTTGCCGTATGTCCCAGCGGTCTGCATCCTTAAAACATGTTGTTTTGTTGACCGTTCTGTCCATGAAAAATCCCCTTGCTTTCAACAACTGAAAATTGCACTTTCAGCACAATATTATAATCGACATGGTGTTAGAATGCAAACACCTGGAGGGGGCAAACAGCGCCTTAAGGGAAAGCCGCTAAGAGGTGAACAACGGCAGAAAAACAGAGGGCAGAAGTCCGAGGTCAGAAACGGAAACGGATAACGGCAACGGCTTAATAGACAGGATTGACTGGATTGACAGGATAACGGTAAAAAACAAAGACGGAACGGCTAACGGCGGAAAGGATGCAGGCTAACTGTCCACAGATTACACAGATTACACGGATTAACTGCGGAACGGTAAAGACAGGAGTCCACGGATTTTACTCATTGCAATTCTGTGGTGGAAATGATACAATGAAAGAATTAGTGTAAGTCCTCAGTGAACCCCGTAGCATCCCCGCCGTGCCTTGTGCCGGTGGAATGAAGATCAAGTTCTAAGTCT
>JAGYMJ010000047.1 GCA_018400625.1 Planctomycetota bacterium | reverse complement strand
TTGTCTGGGGGAGTTCGCTTTCGTTTCCACGGGTTTCACCCGTGGCTAATATCATGTCATCCCCTTACGGGTAACTGACAGCGCAATTGGCTCTATAATTTACAACAGCAAAAATCTTTTAGCCATTGTGCAGCAGGTTCTCGGATTGGAAACAGCGCATCAGTCATTATAGAGCCGGATATCTTTGGCATCGCTTTCCAGCACCACAATGGTGGCGGTGTTGGGGAACTCGATACTGTAAACGCCGGCTTGAGCTTCAGCCGGCAGGGTCAGGTAGAAATGCCACCGTCGCGGGTGCCACCTGCCGGGGTTTTTGGTCTTAAACCTCTGCTCTTTCTCCACCCGAACGTTATCGACCTCCGCCCCTTCGCCGCCCGGCTCATTAAAGGCAACAACGGCTTCCGGCTCGGCATTCTCATCCACTTCATCGGACATACGCACGTAGATGCTGAGATTCACCGCATGGCCTTCATCCTTTCCGACCAGCAGCGGCGGCAGCGTATCGTCTTCAATGAACTCATGCTCCATTTTCACTCCCCAGAAGTTGCTTCGCACGACGCTGTCCTCATAATTGGTAGCGGCAATTACCGGGAAGGGTTCTATCGGTTCTTCCTCCTCGGCAATCGCATGGAGCGCGGTGGGCGCACCCAGAAAATAATTGTGCCCCATCAGACCAAAATGTGGAATCTCAACCATCAGCTTGATCAACCGCAGATAAGCCGGATTACCCGTCCAGTTATAGGCCTCGGCAAAGAGAAAGAGACGAAGGGTCTGATTACTGGAATAGAAAAACCGGAACTTATCGTCCAGCGCACGCAGTATCACAGTCCGGGCCTTCTCATCACCTGTTGATTTATAGTACAAATAGAGAGGGAAAAGCCACTCAGTGCTTGTTTTATAATACACACCGTATCTTAAATTATCGTTCAAGCCGACGGGGTTGTCCAGGTCGATAAGCATGTGTGCCGCTTGACGGGCAAGATCCTTGATTGTTTCGTCCTGCGTGTGCTGGTAAAGGATGCTGAGATTAGCGATATGGTGATCTGTGAGTCGGGCCAGATGGCGGTCAGGATCCTGGTGATCACGGTAGGCGTCCGCCACCATAAGGAGCAGCTCGTTGGCGTATTCGTCACCGGTCAGGTAATATTCCAGCAGCCATCCCAGAGTCCAGTAATTGCCGCCGGTCGCATGCACATTGCCGAGCCTGCTGCTTTGGCCCCAGTAAAAAGGCAGATGGGCATGCGTGTCGGCGAACCCCCCTTTGAACTTTTTTCCCGCCGTCCAGTGGTGGGTCTCAAGGTCGCCGGCGAACCTGGTGAAATGTCGTCCGTAGTCGTAGTAACGCCGTTCGCCGCTGCGCATGTAAAGCACCCAGGCGCTGCGGTCCAGCCCGTAATGCCCCGTGCCCTGCGACAGCCTGAACCACCGGGGGCCCGTACCCAAGGTGACATTTTTTCCCCACATGATAAAGCCGCTGCGTCGCAGTTCCACGTTACCAAAGCGGCCTCCCAGCGTTTCGACCCAAAAGTCCGAAATATCTTCTTCTACCTCGGGAAAGCGCTTTGTATCCTTTGGGTGGATCGGCCAGCCGACCGCTTCCGAAGCGCCCAGCCACTCCGGATCGGCCTGGAGCAGCGGCGGGTGCGCCGCGGCAAGGCCGCGTGCCTTCAAAGCCGCGTCGGACATGGCACCGGTACGCGACAGCAGCCACACATCGTGCGTGCGCGCAGCACCCTGTGCGTTGCTGCTTTTTTCGGCAATTCTGGTGCCGATTGCAGGGCCTCTTTCAGTATGCGACAATCCAAACGGATGATTGGCATTATCGGCCCACCTCTTCCAGTATTCGTTCACCAGCGTCACCGCCCGGAAATCCAGATCACGGCCGCTGCGTCCGGACCAGAAGGCCACCCGCACGCCGCCGGACGCGATAGCGATCTCCTTGGGAAATCGCTGCGCCAGTTGCGGCATCACCACCATAAGAGAGTGATCACCATATCGCGCCTCGCCCCAGTCGCCGGCCACCTCCATCTCGTTGAGCCAGGAGTGAGTCCACAGGTTCCCAATTTCCAAATTCGCTCCACTGGTCAAAGGTGTATCTGATCCTCCCGACCGGGCGACAACCGCCCGGAAATCCCGCTCCAGAACATGCGGGTAATTCTCCTGGAGCATATAGACCTCGTCGCCGTCCGGCGAAACGGTGAAAAGTCTCTGTTCACGCTCAACGAGACCGGTCGAGAACATCTCGGCGATTATAAGACGTTTTTCTTCGGGCGCGTGCACTCCTATGAAACGATCGGCTTCCGTCGCTTCGCTGATAGCGAATGCCGCCTCTTGCGGGGCTTCAGGTGTTTTGAACTCCAGCCCGTAGTCACGCACCCACAATTCATTGGTATCCTCAGTGAAGATGATCGAATGCGTCATACGAACGAACGGACTGCCGGCGGTGAAGTAGAACCACATCCTGGCCCGGGCAACCTGCTCTCCCTCACCGGTCACGTACCAGCCCTCGCGTCGTATCACAATCCGGCCCGTACCTTCTTTCAACGTCCCGCTCTCGATCTCCGCTGCTTCGCCCGACACGCGCGCGGGCCGGCCGCGGTTGTCGATCAGGTAAGCGCCGTCGCCGGAATCCTCAAGCACAACGACTCCGTCGGCCACGCCGCGCTCGGGAAGCAGCCGGTCGGGCCGGAACGCGTAGGTTGCCCTGCCTGTATCGACCGTGAATGCGCCGCCAACCTCCCTTCGCACCTGCAGCGGCGTGCCGTGAGCACTTCGGCTGACGCCAGGGCCGTATTCCACCCGGTAATCGCCCTGCGGGCGGGCGTTGACGCCCACCTGCGCCCAGCGGATGCTGCCGTCGCGCCAGGTAGCGACGACATCGATCTGTGCCGGAACTTCGCTGCCCTCCGCATCGACGATACGTATCAGGGAAGCGTCGTCCAGTTCGCCCTCGGGG
>JAGYMJ010000046.1 GCA_018400625.1 Planctomycetota bacterium | reverse complement strand
TCTTGATTGAAAATGAACTGGTTATCGAACTGAAAAGTGTAGCAAAACTTGGGGGCATTCATGAAGCTCAGCTGCTGACGTATATGAAATTGGCAAATATCAGAACGGGGCTTTTGATCAATTTCAACGTTATCAGATTGAAAGACGGCATAAAACGTTTTGTGCTTTAGTTCAAGAAAAAAACCACGAAGAACACGAAGAGCACGAAGGAAATAAAAACAAATCTATTTCACCCTCTGCGGGGAATTGTGCAACAGGCTCCAACGCCGTTAAAAACTAATGGAGAAAGCATATGAGAAGTTTGTATCGTGCGTTCATGTTCGTGATTTTTACGTCGAATGTACTGTTGCTGTCGCCCCCGACAGTCGTCGAGAAAGCTGTTTTCGGCGAAACCCATGATATCGGGGAAACAACGATTGCCGGCAAGGTGGAATTCCCTGAACGGTGGACGGTCTTTGTGCCCGCCGAACCGGAACCGCCGGCTGAGGATTTGTCGAAAGAGGTTGACCGAGCCAGGGCAAGGGTCAAGGCAGCCCGGGAAATGAGCCCGCCGGAGACTCTCGAAAGCGTACCGGAAAAGCTCGTTGTGGACGGTCAGATGATGGAGGCGAGGAGCATCCGTACCAGGAACCACCAGCATGATTTTCGTCCCCTTTTCGGCGTTGATTTTTCCACCCCTGAAGAGATGCTTGTCCCCTCCTACAGCGCCTGGGGGAAGATGGCGCATGTTTTCGTGCCGATTAATTCGCCCGAGTCCCAAAAGGTGACGCTCGGCTTCGGCGCGGACTACGGTGTTCAGGCCTGGGTTAATGGTGATCTTGTTCTGGAGGTCTTCGACGCCCGCGCCGGCTGGCCCCCCTCCATCCGGGACCACCTCGTCGATGTCCACTTGAACGAGGGGACGAACGTGCTGGCCGTGCGTTTTGTGAGCGGCAAGGGCAGTTCGTTGCTCGCACTTGGCGGGCCGAAGGAGCTGCGCGCCGGCAATTTCAAGTCTATTCTCGCCGATCCGTTTCTGCGCGGTGACCCGGACTGGACCGATGAAAGCCTGCGTGCGCAGCCCGGCGATAAGCCGGAAGCGGACATCGGCACACGCCGAGAGCTTTTTGTGGACGACTTTTTGGTGGACGCCCTGACGGGCGGCGCCCGGCGACGACTGCATCGACCAACGCCGCGTGAAGTGGTCCATGTGCTTGATCAACCCTGGGAGGGCGACACAAGCGCCTACTTTTCCGTGATCCGGGACGGAGAAAGGATACTCCTGTACTACAACGCGACTCCCAACAGAGCACAGACAACGGCGCTCATCGAAAGCCGAGACGGTATTCTCTTCTCGCGGCCTAACCTGGGGATGGTGGAGTTCGAAGGCACCACCGACAACAACCTGCTGCCGATTCGCAGGAACCTCGGCGCGGCGGGACATAACTTCGCGCCCTTCAAGGACACTAATCCCGCCGCACCGGACGACCAGCGGTACAAGGCGATCGCTTATCCTCCTCGCGGGGGCGACCTGGCCGCTTACGCGTCCCACGACGGCATCCACTGGTCGCTGTTGACGGAGAGTATCGTCGGACCGCCCGGGCCGGACTCGCAGAACGTCGCTTTCTGGGATCCCCGGCGTGAGATCTACGTCCTGTACTTCCGACGTTCCCACCCTGATCGGACCGGTCTGCGCGGTATCTGGCGCGCTGAATCGAAAGATTTCATCGAGTGGACGGCCCAAGAACCCGTGGAGTATGACGATGAACGCGCCGAACACATGTACACCAACGCGATCCGCCCCTATTTCCGTGCGCCCCATATCTACATCGGCACGCCTGCGCGTTACGTTCCCCACCGGAAAAAGGTCGCCGGACATCCGAACACCGGCGTGAGCGATGCGGTGCTCATGAGCAGCCGCGACGGCAAGACTTTTCAGCGCTGGGCGCAGGCCTTTATCCCGCCCGGCCCGGATGACGAAAGCTGGACCGAACGCAACAATTTTCCGGCATGGGGCATGGTGCAAACCTCGCCGACCGAACTGTCGCTGTACTGGACGGAGCACTACCGCCATCCCGGCATGAGGCTGCGCCGTGGGACGATCCGCCTGGACGGATTTGCTTCCCTCGCCGCCGCGGATAAAGTCGGTGAGATGATCACCCGGCCTTTGATCTTTTCCGGCGCTCGACTCGAGGTCAATTATGCCACTTCCGCCGTGGGCGCGATCCGGTTCGAATTGTGCGACACCCATGGCAATCCTTACAAGGGCTTCGCTCTCGAGGATAGTGATATTGTTTTCGGGAATGAAATCGACGGCGTCGTCACATGGAACAACAGCGATGACCTCAGCGAACTCGTCGGCCAACCGGTGCGCCTGCGGGTCCGCCTGCACGATGCCAACCTGTATTCGCTGCGTTTCATGCCATGACCCGAAAACAGTTTTCTCCAATTTTTACCTAAATAATTCTCTATAAAAGCGGAAAACGATATCCCATTTCCTACGGAACAAACAAAAAGGAATCTTAAAATGAAACATCTTCTTTTTAGTCACATTCCTCTGTTGTTTATGATTTTGCTGATAGTTTCAATAGCCTTTGGTGAAACATCGCCATATGATATGAACAATGAAAAAAACTCTTCTTCGGATTTGGAGGCCTTTGCTCCTCTGGACCGCGAAGTTGCTGAAATTGGATCGCGTCGCGAACTGTTTATCGATAATTTTCTGATCGACGGGATGATCGGCACTGCAAGTCGGCGCATGCACCATCCGACTCCACGTGAAGTGGTACATGCACTCGATAAGCCCTGGGAAGGCAATACCAGCGCCTATCTGGCGGTATTTGAGGATAATGACAGAATTGTTTTGACGTACAATGCTACGCCGAGGAGACGTCAACAGACGACGGCAATCATCGAGAGCCGTGACGGCATCAATTTCACCCGTCCTGTTTTAAATATTTATGATTTTGAGGGCTCAACGCAGAACAATCTTCTCTCGCGCCGCGGTCCTGCCGGCCATAATTTTACGATGTTCAAAGACCCTAACCCCGCTGCGCCGGCGGAGGAGCGCTATAAAGCAATCTCCTACTTTCCAGGGGCTGCCGGTATTCCCGGAGGCGGGGGCTTGGGAGCCTGGATTTCGCCCGATGGTCTGGACTGGGAACTGGTGGAGGAGGAGCGTATCATCGAACGGTATCATCCCGATACGGGCGAACTTCAGGGCGGATTTGATTCGCAGAATGTTGCCTTCTGGGACCCGAAAAGGGAAATATATGTCTGTTACTACCGGGGGCCAACACCCGGTGAAAAGGATCGTTACGGACGCGTGGCTCGGGGAATCTGGCGCGCCGAATCGGAGGACTTCCGGCAGTGGAGTTCTCCGGAACCGATCGAATACCGTGATTCAAGGGTCGAACACATGTATACCAATGGCATCCGCCCCTACTTCCGCGCCCCCCACATCTATATAGGCACGCCGAACCGTTTCATAACCCGTCGCAGGAAAGTGGCCGAACACCCCGGCCCCGGCATCAATGATGTCCTCCTGATGAGCAGCCGGGATGGGAAAATTTTTGACAGGTGGGCGTCAGCTTTCATCCGGTCCGGCCCGGAGCCTGAAATTTGGACCGACCGCAATAATTATCCGGCCTGGGGCATGATCCAGACTTCTCCCGAGCAAATTTCAGTTTACTGGACGGAGCACTACCGTCATCCGGGCATGCGCATCCGGCGCGGCACGATCCGCATCGATGGATTTGTCTCGCTGCACGCTGACGCCGAGGGCGGAGAAATGCTCACCCGGCCGCTTACCTTCTCCGGAGATCGGCTTCTTGTCAATTACCAGACCTCGGCGGTGGGTGATATTCAGTTCGAACTCACTGACAGGCAGGGCGAGCCTATTCCCGGTTTTTCCTTCGACGACAGTGAGACCCTTTTCGGCAATGCTATCGAACATATGGTGGCATGGGATGGGAACACCGACCTTGACGCCCTGAAAGGCGAAGAGGTGCGGCTGCGCATTCGGCTGCAGGACGCCGACCTTTACTCGATCCGTTTCGATACCGACGAGAACATCCGCGTCCGCCTGGAAGATAGGATCGCGGAAGCCAAGCGGATGATGGAGGAGACTCAGAAACATTTCGCCGGCCGGCGGCGTGAAGAACTCATCAACCGTAAAAACTCGCTGACAAAACTGCTTGCTGGGGAAGATGACCCGGCACAGAACTGGCTGAGCGCCGATGTGCTGCTGCAGCGCGCAAAACACCAGTACCGCGACGTGATGCGCGCCGAAACGCAGGCACTGGCTGCTATCAGTGCCGCCGAAGATGTGCTGGGTCAGGAAGTGGGGTTCGGCCGTTTATATCAGGGAACGGTGAAAGCGCTGCATGAAAGACTCAAGACCGCGATGGACGATAAGAGCGTTTCGGCCGAACACCTTAATGAGCTGACCGGGCGCCTGTCGGGAGCTGTAGATAATTTCAGAGAAACGGAAGATACCCGACAGTCAACCGGGGAGTCTTTAGAGGACGGCGATGAGATTCTCGCTGAGCCGGCCGAAGGGTTCGGACGGCTTTTTCAGGAAAGAATCCAGCGTCGTCTTGAAGCACTTCGTGATCTGCTCGCCGATGAAGGAGCGACAATAGGTGAGATGAAGGAGGCGAAAGAATATCTTGAAAAAGCATTAACAAGTTATAAAGAAGTTGGAGTCTTTTCTCCGGTTCAAAAGAGAGTGGTCAGTGGAACCTCAGCAGCACTGTCGATATCTTCCCCATCCGACTGGGAGGCTGGACTCCTGGTTAATGCGGGGGTTGAGAATGACAAACTGATTTGGGACGGCGATGTTTCCTTGTGGTTCGGTGGAGAAGAAGCTTACGCCGAATGCGCTGCGGGAGAGGCGTTGAAACCAGATGTTGTCACTTTAGAAGCATGGGTTAAGCTCCAGGATAAATATCTTAGCTGGCATCCCTGGATAACTCTTGGAAAACCCTTTGAGCAAGTTCGTTCCGTAAGGCGACCGGATTGGACACAGCATGCCTATAATATCTGGGCGCATCGAGCTCGACCCGAATTTACATTAGGGAGCAGAGAGGCAGGGGCTCAGGTAAGAACGGGCAGGGATCCCACCGTTGAGTCCGGCGAATGGCAGCATGTGGCCGGTCAATTCGACGGTAAGCAAGCGCGGTTGTTCATCAACGGTGCACTGGCGAAAACGACCGGGTATGAGGGAGAAATA
>JAGYMJ010000045.1 GCA_018400625.1 Planctomycetota bacterium | reverse complement strand
GTTTGATCTTCATTCCACCGGCACAAGGCACGGTGGGGATGCCACACAAGGCACGGTGGGGATGCTACGGGGTTCACTGAGGACTTAGTTGTCATCAATTGTGATGTTAATTTTTTTTAACCATCGGGTGCGCGTTATCGCCGGGTGCAACGAGCTCGGCCTGGCGAATGCGGTACACCGTGTCAATCGATGTGCGGGCCTCTTCGATACCGAACCCCCGGCCGGCCAGTATCTCCTTATACATTTCCGTGTGCAGTTCGGTGAACCCCGACGAAAACTCAAGCTCCCTGCCGTCCATTTTAAGCGAACGATAGACATGATTCCCTTCTTTTTTTACCTCCTGCGGCAGGTCCTCATAATCGACGGACAGGTACCATCTGACCCGTGCATTTTCGAGTTCAAGGCAGCCCGCCATCTTATCGGGTCGGTTCAAATGCACTTTGCTTTCCTGAACGGGTCCGAACAGCCACTGCACCATGTCGAAAAAATGGATGCCGATATTCATCGCGAGCCCGCCCGATTTTTGTTCATCCCCCTTCCAGGAAACGCCGTACCATGCGCCGCGGCGCGTGATATAGGTCAGCGTAATATCGGCCCGTTCATTGGAAGCGTTTTCCGTTCTTTCCTCCTTGAGCTTGGCGATTGCGGGCAGAAGACGGAGCTGGAAGATGGTATGTACCCGGCTCTCGTGCTCATTTTCCAGTTCTTTTAACGGATCGAGATTCCATGGATTGATAACCAGTGGTTTTTCGCATACGGCGTCGGCATTCAGCCGCAGCGCCAGCCGCACATGCGCATCGTGGAGGTAGTTGGGCGAGCAGATACTGAGATAGTCAACCCCCAGGTCTTTCCGGCGCAGCTTTTCCAGATGGCGGTCAAATCGCTCGATCTCCGTAAAAAATCGCGCATCCGGAAAGTAGGTGTCAATGATCCCTACCGAATCGTTGGGGTCAACGGCGGCCACCAGTTCGTTACCGGTATCTTTGATAGCTTTCATATGGCGCGGGGCAATATAGCCGGCCGCACCGATCAAAGCAAACTTTTTAACAGAGGTGTGCATAATAAAACTCCGGTTTTAATGATAAGAATTTAAGCGGATTAACGGCTAAGGTATGGGCGTTCGACACTTAGCACAGAATCTTTATTCCACCGGCACGGGGCACGGTGGGGAAACAACGTGGTTCACTGAGGACTTTTGATCTTTCAGTCAAATCGACATTTTAACAAATGTACCCTCCCGCGTGTCAAATAAACGGTAAAAAAACTTTTTGGGGCTGTAATTTTCGTTTCCTGTAATGCTCCATGAGGCCTACGCATTTTCAGGGACTTCGCCCTGAAAATGGGGCGCCTATCGGCGCAGTATGGATGAATATCCAATTTTCCAAGACCATTGTCAAGGCTTGTCGCCTTTTTCCCGGGATGATCGCACCAGATACCTGAGGGGTCTCTTACCAGTAACCGCACATCTGGTCAGGAGGGCCGATCAAAACAGGTTCGGTCAGTGTTTCGCCCGCTGTAGGAGGATGACACACCGCCCAGGCCGATACGCGCGACCCTCTCGGAACCATGCCGACGGTCTCTCTGTACACTCCATTGCTGGAATGCACTGAGGCATTCTCCCAAAGGGAGTTGGTCGGCATACAGGTTCTTACAAAAGGACCAGGCTAAGATTGATCGTCGATATGTCCGTCTTTCGACAGCATTATGGCTATCCAACGGGTCTTATCGATGTTGTAGAGTATAATCATCAGAATAACCATTATAGGCACACATAAAAACAAACCGGGCAGTCCCCATATACCGCCCCAGAAAACCAAAGACATGATGATCACCAAAGGGCTGACATTCAGCGATTTACCCATTAAGGCCGGGTCCAAGATATTGCCGATAGTGACCTGAATTGCGCCCAGTCCGAAAAGAATGATAAAAAACGGAGGATAGGTGTCAAACTGAAGCAGGGCGATGATCGACGGCAGAATGGTTGCGGCTACGGAACCAAGGTTAGGGATGAAATTGAGCATGAATATCAATAATGCCCAGAAACCCGCAAAATCCAGCCCTACCAGGGTCATAATGACCCAGGCCGCTACGGCTGTTGCCAGGCTCAGCAGCGTTTTCACTCCCAGGTACCGTTTAATGTCGCGGTCAATCTGTGTGAGCAGTTTGGAAAACCATTTCTGACGTTGTTCACTGCCGGCCGCCACTTTTAATTTCTCACTAAAATAGTAGCTCTCTAAAAACAAAAATATCAGATACACCGAAATCAGGCCGATATTGCCCAAAAGTCCCGCTGATTCGCGCGCCAACCTCTGCATCAATATGCCGATGTTAAGTTCCGTGAGCTGGGATAAAGCGGGAATATCCTCGATTTCAAGCCCGAAAGGCAGGTCATACAGCAGTTTTTCAAGGTTTTCCTGATAGTCTGGAGCAGCGCGCACGATGCTGGAAACATTGGCCGCAACTATCCCCGTGACCATGTTGAAGATAAACAGTAAAGCCGCTACGGCAAAAAACAGTCTCAGCCATCTGGGTGGGCGCCACCCCCATAATGTAATGTGCGATAAACTCTGATCGAAAGAGTTGAGAAGATACCATATAAGGATTGCGAACACCATCGGGATCAGCAGATTATCGGCAACGGTAAGTACATGAACAAAGAGATACACCACGAACAGTCCGGCGGCTACGACTAAAATGCCTGGGAATGCACTGTCTCTATCCATGAAATCCCTTCCTTACCGTTTTCTTTTGATTTTGTTAAAAGCACAAGCTAAGCCATAAGAGCGGCCTGGCGCTTGATATGATCTTCAAGAACAATACATGTCATCGCTTCCACTACAGGCACGATGCGCGGGCATATACATGCGTCATGCCGTCCCTCGATCTTTACTTCGGCGTTTTCTCCCTTTTCGTTTATCCCCCGTTGGGGTTGGGAGATACTTGGGGTGGGTTTTACCGCGGCCCGGAATAATATATCCGCTCCGGTAGATATCCCGCCGGCTATTCCGCCGGCATGGTTGGTTAAAAATCCGTTCTCGTCCATCTCGTCGTTGTTTTCACTGCCTCGCATAGCGGCCGCACGGAATCCGGCTCCAAACTCCACGGCTTTCACGGCCCCGATGCTGAAGACAGCGGCGGCGAGCTGCGCGTCAAGCTTGTCAAAAACGGGTTCTCCAAGCCCGGCGGGCACATTACTTATGCGGCATTCGACAATTCCGCCTGCGCTGTCACCTTGTCTCTGAATTTTCCGGATTTTGCGCATCATTTCCCGTCCCGCCGAGGCATCACACGCTCTCAGCGGGTTGTTTTCTATGTCCTGGGCGCTGAATTGATCGCACCAAATTCCTGCGGCCGCACGGGTGTAAGCAATCAGCGAAATGCCACGCTGCTCCAAACACTTGCGCGCAATGGCGCCCGCCGCCACCCTGGCCGCCGTTTCACGCCCGCTCGAACGTCCCCCGCCGCGCCAGTCGCGAAGTCCATATTTTTTTTGGTAAGAGTAATCGGCATGACCGGGCCTGAATAATGACTTTAAGCCTTCATAAGACGAAGAATCAGCGTCCGTATTGTAAAGCAACATCATGATGGGCGTCCCGGTTGTCTTGCCCTCAAAAACTCCTGAAAGAATTTTGACCTTATCCGGTTCGCTGCGTGAGGTGACCACACCGCCTTTGCCGGGTTTGCGGCGGTCAAGCTGCCGCTGAATATCCTCGATCGATATCTCCACATCCGGCTTTGCGCCATCGACCACTGCACCTACGGCGCCGCCGTGGCTCTCGCCGAACGTTGTAACACAGAATGCCTGTCCGAAGGTATTTCCGCTCATATCCTCATTACTCCTGATACAATAAAAAGTGAAAATTCAGACGTAAGTATTCAATGAGCCACGTCTGTTGTCCGGCAAAGTGTAAGTATTCAGTGAAACACGTTACCGCCGGGCTTGTCCCGGTGGAGCGG
>JAGYMJ010000044.1 GCA_018400625.1 Planctomycetota bacterium | reverse complement strand
CACCGGCACAAGGCACGGTGGGGATGCCACGGGGTTCACTGAGGACTTACGCTATCAGAGCCTGTCGCACAAAGGCACTCCAATCCAATCACTGGATTGAAGTACCCGCATGAGCGAGGCGGCTCATCTCCCTATTACTCCCACGCAGCCATTTTCAAACTCTCTTCGACTTTAACAAATTTTCGTTTGTAATGCAAATGAAGATGCAAAATTCAACCCCATTAACCTGTTATACGGAATAAAATTCAAAAAACAAATCTATTTCACCCTGTGAGGGGGGATTGAGCAACAGGCTCTCCGTATATTTCATCGGCATATCAACTATTCGTCAGGGTTCGATTTTAAATGTCTTTATCTCAAAAGGCGAGAAATGCAAATCATGTGATTTTCCGTCCATAAGCGACTCTGATTCCCATTCCATAAGATCACACGGCTGCAGTTTTGCCTTATCGGGGAGAGTGAGTTGACAGGAAGAATGGCGTCCATGACTTTCCACCAGACGAATCACCAGACAATCTTCCTTTTCCGCCTTTTTCAGCGCTGCCAACCGGACCCCCTTCCCGTCTATTTTCACCGGCAATTTGAATTTGTCGGCGTCGACTCCGTTCAGCAAAATGGGTGGAAAATTGAAATGCTCCGCTTCCTCTATCACACCGGAGCCGTGCAGAGGGCCTTGATGCGGCAGCAAGGCATACCTGAACGAGTGGACACCTTCATCAGCATCGGGATCCGGGTGTGTTGGTGAACGCAGCAGGTTAAGGTCGATGACGGCATCGTTTATTTTATGGCCATATTTGCAATCGTTGATAAGGGCTACTCCAAAGTCCTCGTTGGAAATGTCCACGTATTTATGCGCCGCCACCTCAAATTTGGCCATATCCCAGCTCGTGTTCCGGTGCGTGGGGCGTTCGATGAAACCAAACTGGATATCACATGTTGCTGCAGGCCGTTCAACATCAACCGGGAAAGATACCCTGAGCATACGGTGTTTTTCGTTCCAGTCCACCATCGTGTGGAATTCGAGCCGTTTGCTGTTGGAGTAGAGGTAGATGTTTTGCTTTATTTCAGAGGCCCCGATATTCAGTGTGAAGTTGAGGCCGCATCTGACTTCGCCGTCCCCAAGGGGCGAGACTTCAATACCGCGTGCATTTTCCAACAGTTCATTTTCGTAAGTAATATCGACATCCCAGGCGTCATATCTTTCCGGCCGGTCAACGTAGAGTGCGAATTGGTTCCCCTTGTTGTCGCCACGGAGCATCTCTCGTCCGAGTTCTTTATCAAAGACCGAAAGCAGGTCGGCATCGGGCCCGAATTCATAACGGATCAGATCGTTCTCCAGCACCTTGCAGCTACCGGTTTCGGGTTCTTCAGCCGGGCCGGCACGTCTCAGGGTCAGCGTAGAACAGGCCGGTATATTCACCAAAGCGGTGGTCGATTCCGAATCGCTATGGACCGGAACTTTCTCGCCGTCCGCATTGGTTAAGGCCATACCATGCCAAGAGGGCGGCAGTTCAACCGGCCCATGGAAAGCGGTCGAAAGCGAATTGACGAGCGTCAGCGATTTTCCGTCATTTTCCAGGTAAGCTGAGACTTCGGCGACCAGACGGTCACATTCCGCAATGGAATCCGCATACTCCTGCTCGGAAGTCTCATGAACTTTTTTTATGGACGAGCCGGGCAATATATCATGGAACTGATTGAGCAGAAGAGTCTTCCAAAGCGCGTCGAGTTCAGCGGCCGGGTATTCTGATAAAGGAAGGGCGGAATACAGAAACTCGACCTCACGGAGTTTTCTTTCCAGCACTCGGTTATATTTTTTTGAACGGGCCTGTGTCGTCAGGGTGCCTCGATGCCGTTCCAGATACAATTCACCGTCCCAAACCTCCAGCTCATCGGATTTTGCCAGCAACCTTTCGAATAAGTCGTCCGCCCGCCCAAATCGCACTTTGGGGCATCCTTCAAGGTCTTTCATGCGCAAAGCCCGTTCGACATGTTCTTCTTTCGGCCCGCAGCCCCCATCACCGATGCCATAGAGCGACATGAACTCGTTGATCACATGCGATTCCTTGAACGATCTCTGGGCTTTGACCTGTCCATGGGGCAGCATAAGCGAGTTGCAATCTTCTTCCGGCGGCAGATGCGCGAGCACTTTGCTGCCGTCGATCCCCCGCCAGAGAAAGGTATTATGGGGAAATTGGTTGAACTGGTTCCATGAAATTTTCAGGGTAATGAAACAATCAACCCCCGCTTTTTTCAGGATTTGGGGCATGGCGGCGGAATAGCCGAAGACGTCGGGAAGCCATAAATTATCGACCTCGACGCCGAACTCGTCTTTGAAAAAGTTCTTACCGTGCAGAAACTGTCTTACCATGGACTCGCCGCTGATAATATTGCAGTCGGCTTCCACCCACATCCCCCCCTGCAATTCCCAATTACCTTTCCGGACAAACTGCTTTATTTTCTCGTACAATGCGGGATAGTGCTCTTTAACGAAAAGATAATGCTGGGGTTGAGACGCGCCGAATACGTAGTCAGGATATTTCTCCATGAGAGCGATCTGGCTGGAAAAAGTGCGTGCGCATTTACGAATCGACTCTCTTACAGGCCATAACCAGCCTGTGTCAAGGTGGGCATGCCCGATAGCCAGCGCGGTCGAGTCGGAATCATTTGCCGAGGTGGAGAACAGCGGTTGCAGTATTTCACGGGCTTGGGCGGCATGGCGATAGTTGTCGGCGTAAATGTCGATAGCCCTGTTGAGGCCGAAAAGTATCTTACGCAGTCTGGGCGTCATCTCCGGCAGTATTTTCTCGATTTCAAATCTCCCCGGGCTAGCGCTTTCTTTGGAAGGCGCGCCGGAATTCAGGGAATCAAAAAGGCTGAAAAGCACCTGGAAGTCGAGCATCAGCCCCCAGACATCATCATCGAATAAGGCCAGTTCCATAGCCACCACTTTGCCTTCATGTGAACCGTAGCGGTCGGGGCTGTCGGGGTCAGGGTCTTTGTCAAGTTTTATCCCGATGAACCCACTGGCGGCCGCCTCGACCCAAATTTCCACTTTACCGTTGTTGATAGTTTTCTGCGGGAGGTAATAAATATCTTTCCCATAATTTTGGTCGAAGACCGAACCGTTGGTTAACCCGCAAAGGGGGCATCCGGCGTTATCAAATACGCACGCTTCACCATTAAAATTCAACCGGGCCACCACTTTTTTATTTTTCCACTCATCGGGAATAGTTCCAGTGAGGTGAAACCAGGCGCTGTCCCACATGTTCCCCCACATTTCACCCGTTTTAATCTCCTTATAATCGGCATCCAATCGGCCGGCGAAAGGCACTGGTTCAGCGCTGCAAGAGTATCTTGCCTTCATCGGTTGATATTCGATCAAAGGCCCATAATCATGAAGTCCGTCAAGAAATTTTGCGGCCCTGATATAATAACTTATCAATTGCTCACTTCGCACGTTTTTATATCCTCCTTTTTCTCACATTGCCAACTAAACATTTCGGCCGGTCTGTTCGTCCGGTTCGACATTATCCCTCGTTAAGAACCTTTTCAAGATAAATTGAGCGGCCATTTTATCGACATTGTCCTTCCGCACGTTCGCCCTCGCTTTTTCAGCGGTCAGCGCCCTTTTTGCCCTCGCCGAGGTCATTCTCTCATCGACAAAAACATATTCGACATCCGGCATTTCGCGTCTCAATCGTTTCACGAACCCGCGTGCTTTTCTGGCCCTCTGTCCTTCTCCGCCGTCCATATGCCTGGGCAGACCGACCACAATTTGAGTAACTCCCCGCTGAAGCACAATTTCAACTATTTTATCCACCTCACCTTCACTGTCGTCCGTCTCAATTGTAGGGAGTCCGAGAGCTATAGAATCGGAAGGGTCGGTTACAGCGACACCTATACGTTTATCGCCATGATCAAGCGCCATTATTGTCATATCCTTTTCCTTGAAAGCTTGCTGGTTGAAGGTTGATAATCTACACAATCATTTCGGAAACACCATTGCTTCCATATAATGCTGCTGGAACTCGGGCCGGTTGGCCAGTTCCAGATACTCGATATTTCTGCTCAGATCGCGGGCCTGTTTCCTGCAGCAACTGCAGGTCAGAGCATTGCGCGCGCCGATGAGCGCCGCATTCCCGATAAATTCTATATTTTTCGTCGGTACATCCGGCAGCAGCCCGACCCGCTTCGCGCTGGAACGTCTCAGAAAATTTCCGAAGCCGCCGGCCAGAAGTATTTTATGGAGGTTTTGAGGTTTTATCCCTATTTCAGCGATAACAACACTGATGCCGGCGGCGATTGCCGCCTTAGCAAGTTGCATTTCCCTTATATCTTTTTGAGTTAAAAAGACCGCATTGGCGCCGGCACCGTCCCCCCCTGCGATCAAAATGGCAGGTTCTCCATCCAATTCAGTCACTGCATCAACGAGCTGTTGAGGCACGCTATCGGGGATTTCATCTTTCTGAGGGATTTTGCCCGTAGGTTCGATCAGCCCGGCATCCAGAAGTTCCGCAACAGCGTCAAGCAGTCCGCTGCCGCAAATGCCGCGCGGTTGCCCCCCCCCTATCACGTCGACATGTATCTGATCGTCAACGATCACTTTATTTATAGCGCCCTGGGCCCCTCTCATGCCCTGTCTTATACGCGCGCCTTCAAAAGCGGGGCCCGCGGCGCAGGAACATGCTAACAGCTTATCCCTATTGCCGATAACAAGTTCGCCATTGGTGCCGATATCCACGGCCAGCAGTATTTCATCGGAACGGTGAATTTGAGATGCCATAGCGACCGCCACGGTATCGCTGCCTATAAAACCGGCGATATTGGGGAGCATAAAGAAATTGGCATTATGATGGGCTTCAACACCGATCGATTCCGCTTTGAGGTTCAAACCCTGTCGAAATGCCGGCACATATGGTGCATGAGCAATGGGAGAGGGATCGATCTCAAGCAAAAAGTGACTCATGGTGGTGTTGCCAACGGCCGTGAGATTAAAGAGGTTTTTCCTTTCAATCTGGTTATCACCGCACAATTCGCCAAGAATATCGTTAACGACCTCTATCAGCACCTTGTGCAATTTCTCCAGTCCCTTTTCATTATCCTCCACATATTTAATGCGGCCTACGACGTCATCGCTGAACTGGATTTGAGGATTGGTTCTGCCGGCAACCGCTTTCAGTTCACCGGTGGTCAGGTCAACTAAAGCGCCCACTATGGTGGTGGTTCCAATATCCAGGGCCACTCCCCATAGACTGTGCCCGGTATCCGGCAGCTCGCATGCAAGTATTTCATCACCTTCGATAACGACGGTGGTTTCAAAATTCTCATTTCTCAAGTGTAAGGGCAGGCGTTGAAGAACAGATATATCCATCCGGGGGGAAAGGGCCATATCAGAAAATCCATCCAGCACCCTGTCCATATCGCTCCGCGAATCCTTTACGCTTGGCGGTTGAAGGCAGAGATGACGCTTCAGCAGATTCGGTTCATGCTGGTGTCCGCCCACATCCCGACCTTCGGTCAGGATAGCCTGTTCAAAAAACCGTGTTTCCGGTGGGATCAGGACGGATATGTCTTTTTCAACTCTCATCCGGCAGGCCAGACGCGCCCCCTCAAAGATTTCTTTCTCGGTCAGTTTTTCTTTGGCATTTTCGCAGGGGACAACGGCATTATCGCGTATAAAAACTTTACATTTACCACAACTTCCCCGGCCGCCGCAGGGCATATTCAAAATAACGCCCACCTGCCCCGCCGCTTCAACAAGGGAAGTGCCCTCAGCGACAAAAACAGATTTATTTTCGGGCATTATCGTCAGTTCGCATTTCCTGTCATTTTTCAGCATGATCCTCACCTTCCTGCGGTTTTTTGAATTTATAGGGCAGTTCAACGGTAAAAGCGGCCCCTTTTTCTTTGCCGTCACTTTGCACCCTTATGCCGCCGCTTGCCGCTTCAGTGAGTTTTTTAACCAAAGCCAGGCCAAGACCGGTTCCCTTCATACCTTCAGTGCGATGAATTCTACCGAAATCCTGGAATATATTATTTTTTTCTTCATCGGTAAGACCGGCTCCTGTATCGCTGACAATGATAGCGAAGGTATCTTTTTTAGGTTTTACAGAAACCGTGATACTTCCTTCTTCCGTGTATTTAACGGCATTGTTGACAAGATTTCTGACGGCGGTTCGGATCACAAAATCATCCCCTTCAATCTTAAAGGACTCCCAGGGTTGAACAGTAAGTTCAAGACCTTTATCCTCGGCCAATATTTTTTGTTCTTCAACTTCCTCATTGATAATATCTTCCGGATCAAGAGTCTGTAATTTAAGATTTATCTGCTGTTTTTCGATTTTTGATAATTCAAGGAAATCATTAACAAATTCAGACAATTTATTGGAGGACCTTCTCAGGATTCCAAAGAGCTTTCCAGCCCTTTCGGTATCTTCGCAAATATCCATGGTATTGAAAGCAGATATGACGGAATTCAGAGAAGAAAGGGGCGCTCGGAGTTCGTGGACCATATACCGGAAAAATTGTTCCCGTTCACGCTGCAACCGACGCAATTCCGTCACATCGCTCATAATAATCAATCTTGCAGGCCTGCCTTCCCAATCACTGAGCCTTGAGCGTATTTGCACTTCAAGTACTGAACCGTCGGCTCCAACAACCCTGGTATCGTATTCTTCCGGTGCTTTTTCACCGCCGTTGTTTTTTTGATAATAGGCCGCATCACGTTCACGAAAATCGGTATCAATAATATTGGCATAAGGGAAACCGAGTATGTCACGTTTGGAATATCCGAGCAGTTCATGAAAAGCACGGTTGCAGAATTTAATTTTGGCGTCCTGAACGACCAGCATAGCACTATGCATATCATCAAGCACACGATTGAAGCGAGATTCCCAGCGTCGCTGCGCTTCGTGTTCGGCCAACAATTCCCACAGAAGTCTGGAAGCCTCACCGGTCACTACAGAAGTGCCGGCCGGACGCTCTTCATAAAGGGTAGCCGCCAGAGAAGGGTCCCCCGTCGTATCGACCGCCAATTCGGGCCTCAAATCATTAACCGCCTCCACAGCATCATGATAATAGGTAAGACCACACTGTTTGGCAATCGCAACCCCTACAGCTTCAATATTGGAATCACATACGGCAACAAGGTCAAATTCATCTTTAGCAAGCAGATAGGGTAAAAGCGCGCTGCCGCCTTTCCCCAAGCCAATAAGTAAGGTCTTCGTTTTTAATGTGTCCGTAGTATTCATAGTTTTTTACAGATTTTTATTTAATTTCAAAAACTCCGATCGAACGACTCTAATTTTGGAATCATAATAGCAGAAAAGACAAAAAAACACAATGAGATTGGTCGCAGGGAAAGTTTAACTTCACCGGATAGAAAGCCATACAGTTGTAAAAAAAATTGGTTTGGGTTAAAATGTTTCATTCATAAGGAACTTTTACAGTAAGTCTTCAGTGAAGCACGTTCTTTCTCCCCACCGTGCTCTGTGCCGGTGGGATGATGATTAAGAACTAATAACTTCCACCCGTAGCCGTTTATCCGCACGGCGGAGTTTATGGTGAGAAGCGGCTCTTAGTCCCTAATCATCATCCCCCCGGCACAGGGCACGGTGGGGAGAAAGCTGCGCATTTCACTGAATATTTACCTTTAACAAATTGAGGAGTAAGAAAAAGATGTATGCTGTAATAAGAGAAAAAGACAAACAATACAGGGTATCAGAGGGTCAGGAAATCCTGATCGATCGTGTAAATTCTTCAGAAGGAGAGCTCGTAGAATTTGAAAATGTATTAATGTTAAGCGGAAGTGATACCGAGACCAAAATCGGAAGCCCTGAGATTGACGGAGCAAGGGTTCTGGCCGAAATTTTATGCCATGAACGTGGTCCCAAGGTACACACAGTACGTTTCAAAGGCCCCTCTCAAACAACTATAGGGCATCGTCAAAATTATACAAAAGTTAAAATTAAAGAAATTCATCCAGATTGGGGAGTAGAAAATGGCTCATAAGAAAGGACAAGGTTCTACACAGAATGTAACTGACAGCAAACCAAAATATCGTGGAGTTAAAAAGTTCGGCGGACAGCATGTTAAGGCCGGCAATATAATAGTACGGCAATGCGGCACCAAATTCAAACCGGGACGCAACGTGGGTTGCGGGCGTGATTACACACTTTTCGCCACCAGCGAAGGGATCGTGGAATTCGGTACCCAACGACGCGTTAATGTCATTCCCCGATAATGCACTTTGTTGACGAAGCAGAGATTTATATTAAGGCAGGCGATGGCGGGGATGGCTGTGTCAGCTTCCGCCGCGAAAAATATGTGCCGAAAGGGGGACCCGACGGCGGGGACGGCGGTAATGGAGGCGATGTCGTCATCGAAGCTGACCCCAACCTCTCCACATTGCTGGACCTGCTGTCCAAGAACAAATACTTTGCCGACAATGGTGAAAATGGAAAACCCCAGAAAAAAGACGGCGCATATGGCAATGATGTCGTCATCAAAGTCCCGCCGGGCACCATTGTTAAAGATACCGACCTGGGACTGACGCTGAAGGATCTCAGCGAACCGGGTGCTTCAATAGTCGCTGCCAGGCACGGGAAAGGCGGTAAAGGAAATGTTCATTTCGCCTCCTCCATTAACCAAACACCCCGTGAATACGAGGAAGGACGCCCGGGGCAAAGCAGAAATCTTCTTTTAGAACTAAAACTTATTGCGGAAGTGGGGCTCATCGGCAAACCGAATGCGGGAAAATCGACTCTGTTATCCCATATAAGCGCTGCACATCCCCGCATTGCCTCCTACCCCTTCACGACCCTGCAACCCCAGCTCGGCGTGGTTGACACTGCGGATTTGCGCCGCTTTGTTGTCGCCGACCTGCCCGGTTTAATCAGCGGAGCCCATGAAGGGAAAGGGTTAGGCGATGAATTTCTTAAACATGTTGAAAGAACTAAAGTGCTCGTCCATGTGGTTGATATGGCCCCTCCTGATAACTCCTGCCCGGCTGAAGCCTATGAACAGATACGCGATGAACTCAGCCTTTACAGTGAAGAACTCGGGAAACGTCCGGAAGTCATTGCCGGAAATAAAATGGATTTACCGCAAAGTCAGGAAGGCACAAAAAAGTTTACCGAAAAAACCGGAAAGACTCCCATCCCCATCAGCGCGGTTACAGGAACCGGGCTCCGCAAGCTGATTGGCGAAATCCTTAAAGAACTCGATCGCACATGAGTTCTGATGCTGATGAATTGTTTCTCGGGTTTGATCTGATTTCACTGTTTATTGAATCAGCTTGGGATATCCCCGGAAGCGCTGATCCCCGCCTCCAATTTACGAGCTGGTGATTGCATCGAGCTTCGACTTGATGTCCGCCCACTCCAGCAGCCTGGCCGAAAAGGTTGTAAATGGTTTGTAGTGATCCCTTTTAAGGACTCCGGAGTCCGGAAAATGGCGCCTAACCCGCGGACGCTTGAAAGCGTCCACTACGAGCCGGGTTTTCGGCAAACTCCGTAGCATCTCCACCGTGCCCTGTGCCGGTGAAAAGTTCGTCGCTATGCATGGCATCCCGATTAACGGGAATTAACGGGAATGACAATCTCTGGGGGCCACTCCTCCAGCTCGTTGCCTCCACTGACTTAGGATCGGTGGAGGATTGAGCGCATCTCGCTTGCTTAGCGGTGAGTCATTGGCTCCACTGGCACCGGGGGGGGGAAACAACTGCGCCGTCAGGCGACCATTTTCAGAGCCAAGCACCTGAAAATGCTTATAAACTTTGATTGTTGGTAGCTGAGTATCGCAGAATAGTTTATATCCATTCCTCGTGTCTCCGTGCGATTCACGTGTATGTCATTAGCCGTTGGATGGTAAATATTCAGTGAACCCCGTTGCCTCATCCCCACCGTGCCCTGTGCC
>JAGYMJ010000043.1 GCA_018400625.1 Planctomycetota bacterium | reverse complement strand
TCGATTTTATCAATGAGAAATATGGCCGGTTGCTGGAAAAAAAACTTGGTGTCGGTAAAATCATACCGGGCGGCAAATCCCGACAAGAAAGTGTCCTGAGGTTGTTGGAGACCGTAAAAGAAAATCATCATGATACCGTCCTTATCCACGACGGAGCCCGCCCGTTGTTGCGTCCCCGAACAGCAAAAAAAGTCGTTGATTTTGTTGTCAGACATGCTGCAGGGGCCGTTGCGGCAGTGCCCGCAGGAGTTACAATAAAAAAAGTTGAAAAGAACCGGAAAATAGCTTCCACGCCTTCAAGGGACAGTTTATGGCTTGCTCAGACGCCACAAGTTTTCCCCGCTGATGTGATTATGGCGGCATATGAAAGGGCGGCGGAGTTGGATTGGAAAGCCACCGACGATTCCGCACTCGTCGAATGGACCGGGAAGGATGTTTTTGTTGTTCAGGGAGATCACGACAACTTAAAAGTGACCAATCCTCAAGACCTGAGCCTTGCGGAAACTCTATTCAAGTATCAAAAAAACGAGGGTATAGTGCCTGAATTGCCTTTATAAGTTTAATCTTTTAATTTTTTTAGGATCTCATCGGTAAAGATGCCATTATTTGAAACAATAGGGCTGACAAAATTTTATAGCCGGCGTGCCGTGGTCAATCATGTCAACCTGCAAGTTGACCGGGGGAAGGTGGTTGGAATTCTTGGCCCCAACGGCGCCGGTAAGACGACGGCTTTCAGGATGTGCATTGGTATGATCAAACCGGCCAACGGCCAGGTCTTCTTTAACGATAAAGATGTCACCTCTCTACCGATGTATAAACGCAGTCGGTTGGGCATGAGCTATCTCGCCCAGGACCCAACACTTTTTCGCCATTTAAGCGTTGAAGAAAATCTCACCGCAATATTGCAAATGAGAGGAGTGAAGCGTGAAGAGCGAAGAATGAGAGCCGACAAAATGCTTCAGGAATTTGGGCTGAGCCATCTTAAAACCCATGTCTCTTATACCTTGAGCGGTGGAGAACGCCGAAGGCTGGAAATTGCAAGGGCTTTGTGTACCGATCCTCAATTAATTTTGCTCGATGAACCTTTTACCGGCATTGACCCTATAGCGGTCGGAGAATTGCAGGACCTCGTTGCCGGACTTAAATTTCGCGGCCTCGCCGTCCTCATTACCGACCACAATGTGCATGAGGCGCTGCGTATTACTGACAGGGCATATATCATGAGCAACGGGGAAATCGTTACCCATGGAACTTCCGACGAACTGCTCGAAGACCCCGTGGCGCGGGAGAACTATCTGGGTTATCGGATCCAGCACGTGCATATAGGACGGGAACAACCCGATAAAACCGCTTGAGGACGTGGGAAATGAGCCGGAAATCTATGGGAAAAGAGAGGTTTTTAGTGAACCTTGTTTTTTTATGGGAATGTTTATAATGAGTTGTTGGCAAATTTGAACCGGCGGATATCCGGCGAGGTTTGGAAGCTTAATATGATAAAATTTAGCTGCAAAAATTGCGGGAAGCCATTGAAAGTAAAGAATTCCGGTGCGGGGAAAACTGGCCGATGCCCAAAGTGCAGTAATAAATTTACCGTACCCCAACCTGAACGGAGAAAGCCTACCGCACGCCGCGCATCACAACCAGGGCCCGGCATCTCCGGGGCGAATTCCCAGTCCCCCAAGCAATCTTTTATTGAGTCTGACCCTGATGCCGCTCCGGGTTCCCAACAGTTACCTGATTCCAACGGCGCGGATGCTGGGCGGGGGCGTCACGAACAGCCGGGAGATAAATCGCATGTCGATTCTTCCCGTATAACAGGCGATATGACGACAGATGATTTTATTCCTGTGCTTAATGTTGGGCATGGCTTGCAACCTGAACGCAACCGGTCACAAACAATGGTGTTTCGCTTAGTGAGCGGTTTGGTAATCTTCTTTGGTCTGGCTGTAATCACCCTTAATACCACTGTATATCGCAAAATCGACGCCCTTGTCTCCTTGCAGGTTTACGATTTTGAAAAAGTTACTGAAGCTCTTGAACCTTTGGGAATATTTGGAGCGATTGCACAGATAGGAGTCTGTGTGTCTGGTTTGGTAATGGTAGCAGGTGGTCTGATGGGATTGGCAATAAGTCATTACGCAAGGGGGGTAACGCTGACGGGGCTGGTGCTCTTGATCCTGGTGCATATCGGGCATATGGGTGTTGGTTTTATCGGGGCGATCGGGCCCTATATTGGCCCTGCAGGACACGCAGATACAGTTGGAGTAGCGGCGGTACTGGTTTTGTCCATGGGGCTGATTTTCTATTTCAAAGAAACCGGCCGTCGTGTTGTAAAGAGCGCAAAGGCAGATGATTTTGCAAATATTGCATCCCTTGTTGAGCGAATCTTTCAGAAAGCTTACGATTGCCGCGCCAGCGATGTGCATATAGAGCCCACGCGTGAGGAAACAGTGGTTCGGTTCCGCGTTGACGGCGTGATGCACACCGCCGTGAGCTACCCTAAACGTGCGATGGAGAGGATCATTTCACGGTTGAAGGTCTTGGCCGATATGGACATTGCTGAGAAAAAAGTGCCTCAAGACGGCGGTACCAGTATGACATTGGACGGTAAGTTGGTCGATTTGCGTGTCTCTACCGTGCCGTCTAAACTCGGTGAGCGAGCAGTTATACGCATCCTTGATCAGGAAAGCAAATTGCTGAGCCTCAGTAGCTTAGGTATGGCACCCAAATTGCTGAATCAAATACA
Organism: Planctomycetota bacterium; assembly: GCA_018400625.1. Lineage (GTDB taxonomy): Bacteria > Planctomycetota > Brocadiia > SM23-32 > SM23-32 > PUMZ01. The sequence continues at coordinate 5,539 of JAGYMJ010000043.1, read as the reverse complement.
TCATATCGTTCAACAGCCCCACGGTATGTTTTTTTGCACCGGCCCAACGGGTTCGGGGAAGACTACCACGCTCTACGCGGCTCTGATGCATATCAACCGCAGCGAAAGGAATGTAATGACCGTTGAGGACCCTGTAGAGTATCATCTGCCGGGGATCGCTCAATTGCCAATAAAGAAAAGCAAAGGTATGAGCTTTGCCGATGGGATGCGTTCGATTCTGCGTCAGGACCCTGACGTGATTATGGTGGGGGAGGTGCGCGACCAAGAGACGGCCAAAATAGCTGTCGAAGCCTCACAAACAGGTCATCTTGTTCTCAGCACATTACATACAAATGATACGGCCGGAGCGGTAAGCCGGTTGCTGGATCTGCAGGTGGAACCGTTTCTTCTGTCCTCCAGCTTGTCGGTCATTCTGGCGCAAAGGCTGGTGAGACGACTTTGCGTCCAATGCCGGGAGCCGTACGAACCAGACAAGTCGGAGCTTCTTTCGCTCGGTATGGACTCAACGGCGAGCCTGGGGTTGATCTACCGTGCGCGTGGCTGTGCCAAATGTTTGAACACCGGCTATTACGGACGAATCGGCATCTATGAATTGCTGCTTATAAATGATAAGATAGAAGAATTGATCAATAAACGTGCCAATACCGGCGCCATTCGCAGAGAAGCGGTTAATTCCGGTATGCAAACCCTGCATGCTGACGGCATCCAAAAAGTCTTGAGCGGGGCAACAACTGTTGAAGAGGTCAGACGCGTAACACAACATATTCGACTTGAGTAGAGATGAATCATGAGAACGCCTCTAATCATTGCAGTATGGTTCGCTATTTTTATCACCTGGATATGGATTATGGCCCGGGTTCATAAAGAATTCTGGTATAGTTCCAAAGCTTCTTCTCTGATGGCCTGGACCTTTTATACCGGCGGGATATATGGTCTCTTCCTGTTGCTGGGACGACATAATCTCTCCCCGACCCTTGCCGGATGGGTAAGGTATGTTACTTTGGAAAAAACGTCAGAAAAAAAAACGGGGCTGTTTTTTTGGGGGAAGCATAAACTGGATAAGGATGAGGTAATGGTGGATACCGATGATGAACCCGAAGAAACTGAGGCTGTTCACGGCGGAGAGCATCCCTGTGATATGCTGGATTTTTTACTGAAAAAGGCTGTTGACCTCCGCGCCCAGGGAATTGTTTTTGAAAATAAATCAAATGAATTAAAGATAACCTATTTATCGGATGAAGATGAAGTCGCCGATTCGGATAAGATTCTCGCCAATAATATTCGCGCAAGCGTTATGTCGGCCTTGAAATCAAGATTGGAAAAAAGGGTTACTGTGGGAAGCGAAGGCGAACGTGGCTGTATCTGTGTGTTGAAGGTGGAGCAGGCCGAGCGGTCGTTCGACTATAAAACTGTATTGAAGCAAGGTGATGGCACGGGGGAAATTGTATTGAGTCGCCTGGAAACTGAACAATGATCAGATTAATCGATTTCTTTGTCTACGTTCCGATACCAATTATGTTATTGATCGCCTGGCGATTGGATATTTGCCGATGCGGTATGTTGATGGGGCGTTCCTTTTTCGCTTTTCTGTTGTCCATGTGGCTTTTCGGGCCGCTTGCACAAATTTCAGGCCGGTTGTTTAGTCTTCCGCTTCCCTATCTCAATGCAACATGTTTTGTTTTGATATGGGGCGTGGTATTTCTTCTTTTCCCTGTTGTTGTTAAAAAGCTGGTAAAGTTGCAGCCGCCCCGTAGGAGATTAGTCCAAAGCGGCCCCTGCAAGGTAATATCGGGCTTTATTTCGGGGTGGTTTGCCATGAATGCTTTAATGGCCTTTCTGGTTATGCTGCCGGAGGTCGAGGGATTATATTTAGCAAACAATGCGAATCCATTATTTAAACGTGACCGTCGCAGTTCTTATCTTTATGCTTATTGTACGCTGACAACCCCTGATATACTTTTGGCGCCCCAGATAGAAGCCGGTGCGGAATGGATATTTCAGGTTGTTGAGAGGGAAGAATATGAAAAACTTCCTGAAATTGAGCATCTTCCACAGAATTTTATATTACGATATAGAACTCCATGGCCCAAAGTTTCTTCCGAAAAACGTAAACAGGAGCTTAAAGAAAAAATCGAAGAGTTATTGAGCAAGCAGGTAAATGATGGACTGTAAATAGCCGGACCAAAGGGATATGGGTCATGGTTTTTGCCATAGGATTTGCCCCTCTCCGTCCACATTAAATGAAAATAATTTGCAATATATCAAGAAAAAAATACAACATGGAGAAAGCCAAATGAAACGTTCTGAATTAAATGCTATTATGCAAAATGGATTGAAGTTTATCGGTAAGATGAACTTCAAAATGCCGCCTTTTGCTTACTGGGGTCCGGAAGAATGGCTAAAAGCTGGACACGAATATGATGAAATTCGTGAAAATATGCTTGGCTGGGATATTACCGATTTTGGTGGTGGTGATTTTATGTCCCTGGGGCTTTTGATGTTCACCATCCGTAACGGAAACATCTCAATCCCTGAATATAAAAAGCCTTATGCTGAAAAACTGCTCATCGTCGAAGAGGAACAGGTCACTCCCTATCACTACCATTGGAGCAAAATGGAAGATATTATCAATCGGGGCGGGGGTAATCTGCTCGTCAAACTTTATAACGCCGATCAAGAGAATAACCTGGACGAAACCGATGTTGTTATCCGCAAGGACGGCCATATCTGTGAAGCAGCGGCCGGAACTGTCGTCAGGCTGACGCCCGGCGAGAGTATTACGCTTGTGCCGGAGCTTTACCATAAATTCTGGGGAGAAGCCGGAAAAGGGCGTATATTGCTGGGAGAGGTTTCAACGGTCAATGATGATCGCGTTGATAACTGTTTTCTGGAAGATGTAGGACGTTTCCCTGAAATTGAGGAGGATGTGAAACCTTATCTGCTGCTTGCGAATGAATATCCCCCGGCCCGCGATTAAAGAATCTGGAAGAGGATGAGCGATATAAGCTGATGAGTTGATGAGAGGCTCAGCTATGTCTTATCTTGAGTCAAAAAATCTTTCATCAGCGGCCAGACTCGCTTGTATCTTCGATAATTTTGTTCATATCTCTGATGTTTGACCATGTCCGGCTGGAAGGTATCCTGGTCCTTGACCATTGATCGAACAGCTTCGGAAGCGGAACGGAAGGTACTCTTTCCGAGTCCACCCAGCATTGCGGCGCCCAGCGTGCCGGCCTCGCGTATGGTCGGCCTTATGAACGGCAGCCCTAAAATATCGGCGCATAATTGCACCCATTCATCCGACATGCTGCCTCCGCCCACAGCACGGCATTGTTCGATGTGTATGCCGGCGCCCGGCAGGCTTTCAACGCATTCACGCAGGTAATAAATGCTGCCTTCAAGAATACCCTTTAATATATCCCCGCGTTGGGTATCAAGTTTTAATCCGATAATCACGCCGCTTGAGTCGGTTATAAACTCGGGCGGCCCGGTTACATCAAAATGCGGCAAAACAATAACGGAACTGGGGTTTTCCGGCATCTCACTGATAATCATCTCATAGATATTTCCCCCATCTTCTTCGATTTGCTGGCGTTCCTCCGCCAGAAAGGAGTCGCAGAACCACTTCAGGAGACATCCGCCCTGATTGTATATAAAACTCACGAAACGGCCCGGTACGGCGTGGTGTTCCGTATTCAACCCTCTGGACATCATCAGTGAGGCTTCTTTTCGCTCACGGAAAACGGGCGATATGCAAGTGACCGTCCCCATACCGCACATGGCGTCCCCTTCATTTATCACGCCGCATCCCAGCGCGTTGGCGCACTGGTCATGTGCTCCGGCGGCGATGGTGACGTTGGGAGACAGCCCCAGTTCCGACGCAAGCTTCTCATCAACAGTTCCTATCGCCTGTCCCGGCTCGACAATTTCCGGAAGCTTGCTTTTATCCAGTCCGGTCTTTTGAATAATTTCTTCCGACCAGTTTTTTTTATTGATATCGAAAAGAAGCGACCGGTTGGCCAGACTGTAGTCAACCGCAGGCTTTGCACCCAGCATAAACGAAACGAACGGCCCCCAGTGTAAAAACTTGTATGTTTGCCGATAAACATCCGGCCAATGATCCCGTATCCATAGTAATTTGGTCAGACTGTAGTGGTTACCTAAAACATTCCCGTTGATCCGGTAGAGCCATTTCTCTTCCAGGGAGGAGTAAAGCTCCGGCAGATATTCTTCTCCGCGTGAATCGGAATTCAGGAGGGACGGCGACAGGATTCTCCTGTCGTGTGTTACCGGAACTGTAGCCTCTCCGAGGGATGCAACGGCGAGGGAGCGAATCGGGTCGTGTTTTATCGCTGCAATGCCCCCGGCAACGGTATCCACTATTGTTTCTTTGATCAGCAGCCAGATTTTCTGGGCATCGAGTTCCGCTTGTGATGGCTGAGGACGCGATATGTTGTATTCACTGTCTGCTGTAGCTAAACAACCACCACTATCGTCGTAAACGGCAACCTTACAGCGTGTTGTGCCGACATCTATGCCCATCAGACTCATGACTGATTCCCCATTATTTCTTTTCTCTTTCCGGCGATCTTCAAATATTCGCGCAGAATCCAAACAACTTTATCATACACGGCCTCGCAGGCCTTCTCAACATCGCCGGTCTCAGCGAGTGTGTTTTCATAAGGCTGTCGTATTTCGGTAGCGATATTGACTTTGGCCATGCCCAGCTCTATAGCTTTCAGGAGGTAGCTGTGAGTAACGCTTGAGCCGCCGTGCAGGACCAGAGGGATATGAACGGCATGGGCAATCTTGTTGACATGTTCCAGGTCAAGCTTGGCTTCCACTTTTCTCTGCGATTTGCGCTGCCGGGATATGGCGCCATGAATATTGCCCGCTGCGATCGACAGCCAGTCGCATTCGGTCGATTCGACAAACTTTCGGGCTTCTTCTATGTCCGTGAAACCTTTACCGGTATCAAAAAGTTCCCGGTATGTGAGCAAAGGCTCCTTTTCATGCCCCATGACAGCCCCGAGTTCGGCTTCACAGGGGACCCCGGCATCGTGCGCTAACGTAACCGCTCTGCGTGTGCAATCTATATTCTCTTTCAGGGGCAGTCGGGACCCGTCAACCATAACAGAGTGATAGCCGAGTTTCAGGGCTTTTTTAATGATGTTGATATAATCCACCTCCTTGCCGTCCTCATCGATCACCGGAATATGGTCGAGATGGAGTCTTACGTGGTCAGGGTCTTCATGCTTGACGAATTCTTTATAGATAGCTTCCGGGCCGCCCGCTTCAAACTTCATCCATTCAAGCCGTGCCACATCGACAAAAGCCAACGAATCCTCGTCTCTGACCGCCCCTATGACCGGCGCCATCATGGGAAGATAAGGGATATTGAATGCGGGCACGGCAATCTTATGTTTTCTGGCATTTTCAATAATCTTTTTCGAATCACTCTGCATAATATTCTTTACCAAATAAAAGACTGAGTAAATATTCAGTGAACCCCGTTGTTTCATCCCCGCCGTGGCGGTCA
>JAGYMJ010000042.1 GCA_018400625.1 Planctomycetota bacterium | reverse complement strand
TTCCGGTTCACGCGCCTGGAGTTTGCCGGCGCCATTGATATCCATGGCGGCTCCGATGTGCGTTTCGATCAATGCCGCTTTGCCGGAGGCGCCCCGTTGCAGACCCATCGGGTCAGTGGAGTCAGGGTGACCAACAGCGTTTTCAGCGGGTTTGAAGAGGCTGCATTGGAGACGCGGGAATCTTCGGACCTGTTTTTGCAGGGCAACATCTTCGATAACACCGCGGGCGTGGCGGTGGATATCGACGAGATCGGTTCGGTATTTTACAGCGATTACAACAGCTACAGCGACGCCGGGGGAGCCTGGCGCATTGATGGGACAGAGACCGGACTGGAGGCGATGCGTGATCATTTTGAGGTCTATTCCCGGGTGATCAGACCGCTTTTTGATCAGAAAACGGGAAGCCCCCGGGTGCTGAACTCATTGGATTTTTCGGCGCGCGGCCCGCGTGGAAAACCTTTTGGAATATGGCGCCCGGACGGCTGGGAGGAGCCGGAACTGAAGGTGCAAGGGCCCTTCATTCATTCCAAAACCGCTACCACGGCCAACATCGAGTGGTGGGCTTCCCGGCCGGAGACGTTCGCGGTCTATTGGGGAGAAACCGCGGAAACAGAGAACAGCAAAAAGCTTTCCCCCATCAATCCCTATCATCCGCACGGTACGCATCTGGACGAGTTCAACACTTTCAGCCTGACCGGCCTGGAACCCGGTACGGAATACCATTTTCGCGTGGAGCAGGGCGGCACGGAGTATGGGACCGTGTCCTTTACAACGGCAGATTCTGATCCGGAGCCGCGGATGTTGTTTGTGGCGCCCGAGGGCGACGACAGCCGTTCGGGTCGTGACCGTGAAAATGCCTGGCGCAGCATCAGCCATGCCGCCGACCGGGCCCGGCCGGGCGATACCGTTTTGATCGCCGGTGGGGAATATAACGAAAGGGTTCGGATTCGGACGACGGGAGATGCAGGTGCTCCGATAACCTTTAAGGCGGCAGCGGGAGAAAAGGTTGTTTTGGACGGTGCGAATATTTTGCATACGGGTTTTGACATCTTCAATAAGGAATTCGTGTACCTGGACGGGTTGTATTTCCAGCATTATAATCGTGTCTGGACGCGAGGACTCTTCAATGTCGTGCGGAGCCGTGAGATCGAGATTACCCGCTGCTTTGCTCACTACCAGTCTTACAGTCCATGGTTTGTGACCGGCGGGGGTGTTGAAAACCTCACGATAAACAACTGCGTAGTCAATAGGGCCTGGAATTTTATTGCCATTGGGGCGTCGAAGGGCATACGCATAGAGAACAGCGTCTTTCTCCGTTCGGATATAGTTGGAATCGCATTGCCGGACGCCGAAGACGCTATCATCCGCGGCAATATCATCACCGACAACCTGAGTAAAAAACGATTTGCTCTGTTAGTTCCGAAAAGCAAAAACATCTCACTGGAAAACAACTGTTTCTGGCTCCGGTTCCCGGAGGGGGAACGGACGGTGTTCGGCGACCGGCAGGGGGGAACACTCGCGGAATTCGAAGAAGAGACCGGCGTCCAGGAGGAGAACCTCCTGGTCAACCCCGTTTTCTCGGCAATTGCCGACGACCCGGAAAAGGCGGGCGAGGAGTTTTTCTTCGATGGCGTTCTGCGTCATATCAACGATTTTCCGGATGCCTTCACGACCCGTCCGGAATTGAGGGAACGGGGGGTCGGCCTTCGGGAGGAAGCGTTCGAGGATTTTCATTTCAACAGTGAATGATAACTATGAGTGATAGGCGGCGTCCCAGTTTTTGAAGACGGGATCATATCCGAGAGCCTGTGCGGTGTCAACCATCTCCCTCAGCGAGCGTTTGTCATGAACTTCAAACTGAGCACCCGATTGTTTACCGTCCAAATATCCGCCGGGTTCGGTTACAGAGGCGGCGGAGATGCGAGTTATCCCAAGCGGCAGGAGATGATTGCGCCGGTAAGCTGATTCCCGGGTGGAAAGGACAAGGCCGACGTCAGGCAGGAAAATACGCTGCGCACAGATCATCTGTACGAGATCGGAGTCTGTTACCGGAGCTTGCGGCGGGATACCGCCCGCAGCTTTCTGCATCCTTGGGAAGGAGATCGAGATATGGCTGCGCCAGTAGTGTCGCTGCAGGTAACGGGCATGCAAGCCCACATAAAACATCTCCTCCCGCCGGCTTGCAAGCCCAAGCAAAGCGCCGATGCCCACGGAACGCATGCCCGCAGCCGCTCCAAGCTCAACCGCCTGCAGCCGGCCCGTAAAATCCCTTTTCGGTCCCGCCGGGTGGACGTTTTCGTAAACCCGGGGATCATAAGTTTCCTGATACAACGTCAAACCGTCAACCCCAACCCGCACGAGACGCCGATATCCTTCAAAATCCAACGGGTAAATTTCGATACAGACCGAAGCAAATTGGTCGCTCAGCAGCGCCGAAAGTTCCTCAAAATAGGGCAGAGGTACGTGCTCCGGGTCCTCTCCCGAAACCAGCAGGATATGACGGAAACCTTCATCTCTCAAGTATTCGGCCTCGGCCAGGGCCTCTCCAATCGACAGAGCACGCCGTGGGACTTTTGAGTGCCGGCTGAAACCGCAGTACCGGCAACAATTCACGCAGTAATTCGACACATATAAAGGAGCGTAAAACTGGAGTGTGTTCCCAAAACGCCGGCGGGTCAGGCTTGCCGAACGCTGCGCCATGGCTTCCAGCAGATCCGATCCGACGGGCGACAGAAGGGATGCCAGGTCGGATGCGGTACCGTCCGGGTTCTCAAGCGCAGCCTTCACATCGGCCTCGGTTCGGGTAGCAATGAGTCTACGAACGCGTTCAATCGGCCATTCTTTGAGTATATCTGAAAAAGTGCTGGCTTTCATGGCACCAAAAAACTGTTGAAACCTGTTAGTTATGTGTCTCCGTCACGAAGAAATCCTGTCAGCGGACTGCTGGCCTCGGCCGACCGCTTCTGTGCGCGCGGCGCGGCGCCGGCGGCAAGTTCGGCCGCTTGCACCGCATGAGAGAAGGCCCGGGCCATCCCGACGGGGTCGCCTGCGGTCGCTATAGCCGTATTTACCAGCACGGCGTCGGCGCCCATCTCAATGGCATCGGCCGCATGCGACGGTTTTCCCAGACCGGCATCGACCACGACCGGAACCGTGGCCTGTTCGATGATGATCTCGAGCATATGCCGCGTGCGGAGACCCTGATTCGTCCCGATAGGGGCGCCCAGCGGCATAACGGTAACGGCGCCCGCCTCCTCGAGGCGCTTGCAAAGCACCGGGTCGGCGTTCACATAGGGCATGACCTTGAAACCCTCATCAGCCAGCTCTTCGGCAGCCTGAAGGGTCTCTATCCCGTCCGGCAGCAGATAGTGCGGGTCCGGATCGATTTCCAGTTTTATCCAGTCGTAACCGCCCGCGGCCCGGGCAAGACGGGCGATGCGCACGGCTTCACCGGCGTTGCGGGCGCCGCTCGTGTTGGGAACAATCAGGACGGACAACGGTTTGAGTCTGCCGATCAGATCCTCTTCCTGTTTTTGCTGCGACAGTTCGACGCGGCGCAGGGCCACGGTCACCAGTTTCGCTCCGGACGCCCTGACGGCGCGTTCCATTACATCTCCGGCGCCGAATTTCCCCGTGCCGATAAACAATCTTGAATTGAATTTTTTACCTGCAATAACCAGCGGTTCCATAAAAATTATCCTCCCCCCACAAAACGTATTATTTCAATCACGGAGTCGGCCGGTATTGTTTCAGAAGCGTATCTGTTGACCTTAACGATGTTTTGATTGAGCTCGACCACGGCTGTGCCCGGCTTGATCCCCAGGCCGTGTAAGAGCTCTTCCACCGTTTTCCCGTGGGTTATATTTCGAATTTCACCGTTTATCTGCACTTGCATATCGCGCTCTTTGTCTATTTTAGGTTTTTCTAACTTGAACTTAAATATTATACTTAACCTGTAGGACAAAGTCAATATGTGTCGCCCAGAAAAAAATTATTCTGTAAAACACTAAAAAATATATTGAGTTCTAACTGTTGATATTAAAGTTGTTTAAGTGGTAGTTTCATGTCATACTCAGTTTTTTTTAACGCGTTTATTTGACAAAAACATTTAGGATTGATATAATCCTATATAGTAGGACGGTAAATGTCATGTATTATGCGGGGTTGTTTTATGGTCATAATTCACAGAGATACCGATTATGCAATTCGTGCAATGGCCCGGCTTGCTGGATGTGAGGATGTGGCCTCTACCGCTTCCCTGGCCGAATCTATCAACGTGCCGGTCGATTTCTTGCGTAAGATCATGCAGAAGGTCAACAGGGCTGGACTGGTCGAGTCGGTACGTGGACCATTCGGGGGTTATATACTTATGCGCGAGCCGGAAGATATAACGCTTCATGAAATTGTCGAGGACGTGCAGGGTCCCCTCCGCATGAACGCATGTTTTGCGGACCCTGAGCTGTGCGAGAACTCCGGCGAGTGCGCGTTGCAGGATATGCTGGGAGATGTTGAAGAAAAACTCAGCAGTTATCTGGATGGTGTAACGCTTCAGGATATAATTCGACGTTTTGAAGAAGACAACAGTTGAACCTGAATTTTTGATCGGGAGGTAGAAGATGGTCAAGCGAAAGGTTGTGGAAATAGATGAAGAAAAGTGTAACGGCTGCGGGGAATGCATCCCGCAGTGCCACGAAGGTGCTTTGCAGATAATTGACGGCAAGGCCCGGCTGGTCTCGGATCGATACTGCGACGGCCTCGGCGCCTGTTTGGGAACCTGTCCGCAGGATGCTATCCGTATAATTGAACGCAATGCCGACGACTTCGATGAGGAGGCGGTCGAGGAGCGCCTGCAAAAACAGAAAAATCAAAAAGCCAAGCCGCAGATGGGGGGCTGCCCGGGCGCCGCCGCCTTCGAGATAGGCGCCGACAGGAGCCAACGGCCCGTACCCGCGAATAGTCGTGCGGATAAAAACACCCCCAGCGCCCTCTCCCAATGGCCCGTACAGCTCCGTCTTGTTCCGGTGGATGCACCGTATTTCGACGGCGCGGACCTGCTGATTGCGGCCGACTGCGCGCCGTTTGCCTATGCGGATTTCCACACCGAACTCCTTGCCGGCAGGAAACTGCTTATCGGCTGTCCCAAACTCGACGACGGGGAGTTTTACCGCGATAAGCTGAAGGAAATATTTGAGAAAAACGATCTGTGCTCAGTTACCGTCGTGCATATGGAAGTGCCGTGCTGCCACGGCCTGCTTGCCATTGTTCGTTCCGCACTCGATGCAGCGAAAGTCGATCTGGAAGTCAACGTTAAGGTTTTGTCGGTAAACGGTGAGCTTCGTGATAGTGAAAGCGTTTCTTAGGAAGAGTTTTTTAACCAATTTCTACAACGGAGGTAAGTAAATCATGAAATGCTGCAACAAAAAAGAAGAAAATAGTGGACAGTTTCCCCATAGCCAAGCGGTGAAGCTTGGGGCGAAGGTGGAGTATGCCGAAGGGTCGATAGTGAGCCGCACGATTATCGATTCCGATGCCGGCAGCGTTACGCTCTTCGCTTTCGATTCGGGCCAGAACCTCAGCGAACACACGGCGCCCTATGATGCGCTCGTTCAGGTGCTTGAGGGCAAGCTGGAACTCATTATCGGCGGACAGAAAGTGGCGGCCGGAGCCGGAGAAACCGTTCTCATGCCCGCTGATGTGCCTCATGCGCTGGAAGCGGTGGAACAATCGAAAATGCTTCTTGTTATGGTGAAAGGATAACCAGGTACGAAGTTTTTTTATGAAGCGGGGTTTTTCGATGCAAATGCTGCCGAAAAATCCATTACTTTGGCTGAAAACAGTAAGTGTTAACTTTTTTAAAGGAGGTCGTATCATGACAGAGCCTATGTTTTGTTATCAGTGCGAACAGACGGCGAAGGGAGAAGGATGTGTGAAAACGGGAGTTTGTGGGAAGGACAGTGAAGTTGCCGCCCTGCAGGATAATCTCATCCAGGGGCTCAAGGCCGTATCCGTTCCTGCCCACCGATCGCGGCAGAAGGGGGCTTCGGACGGCGAAATTGACGCTTTTGTGCCCTATGCTATGTTCACAACCCTGACCAATACGAATTTCGATCCCGCGGATTTCCAAAAACTTATCGCCAAAGCCGCCGGCCTGCGTGACAGGGCCCTGTCTCTGTGCGGTGCCGGGAAAAGCGACGAAGGAGTGCTTCAGAAAGTGAAAAATATTTGCTGCGGTGCCGGTCCAGACGATGATATCCCCCACTGGGTGTCGGACTGGATCCCCGCGCAGGGAACGGAAGCTCTGGTCCGGCAGGGCCGGCAGTACGGCATCGACGCGCGCCGGGAAAAATACGGCAAGGCCGTGGCCGGTCTTCAGGAGACCATCATTTACGGGCTCAAAGGCGCTTCGGCTTACCTGCATCATGCCAGGATCCTGGGAAAAGAGGATGAAAGCATTTATGCCAACTTCCATGAAATAATGAATTTCCTTGCCGGCGAGCCTATCGATACCGATGATCTGCTGGGCTACGCGCTCAAGACCGGTGAGCTGAACCTGAATGCCATGCAGCTCCTGGAC
>JAGYMJ010000041.1 GCA_018400625.1 Planctomycetota bacterium | reverse complement strand
GGGCAGGGCGCATTAACTTCGGTCTATAAGTTCCAGACTTAGCACTTGATCTTCATTCCACCGGCACAAGGCACGGTGGGGATGCCACGGGGTTCACTGAGGACTTACTGAAAAAAGCCGCCAGTCCGCCGCACCGTAGCCCTCGCTCATCCTGCCATAGGTCACTCCACCGTGAATATTCACTCCGCCCATGTCGTACCCGGAGGACAGGAGGAGTTCGAGCGGCGAATCTGCAGCAGAAACCTTCACTTATCAAAAATCCCCCCTAACTCCGCGAGCATTTTGCCGCGTCCGTCTCGTGCGGAATCTTTAACCACCTTACCCTCGGCGTCCAGCGCCAGCAGGCGCGGAATGCCCCTCACGCCGTGTCTCCGCGCCAGGCCGCTTTCCCTGCGCCGTTCATACGGCACGGCGGGCCAGTTCATTTCGTAATCCGTCATATAACTCAGCATATTCTCCTCGGAGCGGTCGGAGCTCACCAGAACGACTTCGAGGTTGGCCTTTTCGGCGTATTCCTCGTAAAATTCAACGATTTTAGGCGTGAACGTGCGGCACGGGGGGCACCATTCGGCGGAGAAATACAGCAGCACGTAATCCTTATCCGCCAGCACGCCACTGGGAAATTCCCTACCACCAGCGTCCACAAGCTTCGTACCAATGGCTTTGAGCAGTTCGGTATGGGACGTGGGCGGTTCCGCGGACGGCCCGGGCTTGGCGGCATCCGATTTTTGCGTCATATCAGTCCCCATACGAAAATCCCAGTTATCCACATACGAAACGGCGGAACCGGTTCTGTGCGATGAACGGTTGCAAAGGGTTCCATAACGTAAAGCGTAACCTTCCAATTCCGGTATTTCACCCTCATAGATCAACTCATCATCGACCCAGCACTTATAGATCGAACCTTCACGGCGAACCCGGGCGGAATGCCATTGGCCGTGGCGCGGACGATAATCGACCTCGGATTTGGCGCCCGAATGTGTTTGCACAACCTTCACATTACTCCAGGAACTGCTGAGAACCTCCAGGTATTTGGTTCGTGCGGCATCATTCCAGAGAGTTATACCGTTCACCAACGAATCATTGAACGGTGTTCGGGCCATGACATCAACTTCAAAGTCAAAATCTTCTCCGACGGGTATCAGGTAATTCTCTTTTCTGCGCGTCAGCGCCCGGGTGTGCTGCCGGCCGATCGTCAGCGTTGTTTTCAACTCTGCGTTGTCGCTCATTTCAATCGCCGCCGTCGATCCGCCCCGGCTCATATCCGCAGCATAATTACGCGCGGTATCGCTGCTGAAATCATCAAATACGGATGCATCGGCCCATTGATTATCTTCGATGACATGGGACACTTCCTCATGTTGTTCTTCGGATTCCGCATCAACAGTTGCAGGATCTGCACCCTCGTCTATGCCGAGCACACGCACTTTATCGGCGGCGTCGCATACAATAATTTCATTATACCCGTCGGCGGTGACATCCGAAACAATCACGTCCCGTATGGTGTTTCCCGCATTGTAAACGGCTATTTCTTTCAATGAATTGTTCAAAACATACACATTCGCCCCCGCACGAACGATAACTTCGAGCGAGCCGTTGCCGTTGATATCAACGACCGCCCCGACCCTTACCGGATGCCCGGAGACGTCGAATCTGTGCCTGACGGGCAGATTCTCCGCCGCATCAAGCAGAAGCAGAGAGCCGGTCCGTTTGGATCCGTTCCGCTTGGACAGCAGTATATCCGCGCGCCCATCATCATTCAGATCGGCGACGGCGGCGACCTCAACCGGTTTCCCGAAGTTATGTTCATAATTTTCCAAAGTTTCACCGGTTTTGGGGTCCAGCAGATAAGCACGGCCCAGACGGCCGTCCCATGTCCGCCAACCGTGGCTGGTTGATGCAGCGACGACGACCGGTTTTTGGCTGCCGAAAACATCGTAGAGCAGGGCCGTTGAATCGACGAAGCCGGAGCCTTCAAACCGGCGCTGCCAGCGGATGCCGGCGTCAGAGTTATGAGAAAAGACCCACGATTGATTATCCCGCGTTCCATTGGCACGCTTTCCGTTGGATGGCCCGAAACCGCCATGAAATATTTCCATAACTCCGTCCGCATTCGAATCACCAACAGAGATTTCCCTTCCTCTGAAGCGGGCTGACGGCCCCTGCTCGTACGCGCCCAGTTCCTCCTGGTTTTGTGCGTCGAAAACGACGACCCCGCGGAACCCCAGACCGTACCCCGAGCCGGCGACGGCGACCAGTTCCTTGCGGCCGTTACCGTTCAGATCGGCCAGTAGGGCGGGGGAAAGCGAATTATCCCTTGCACCCCCGGAACGCGAAAAAGTTCCCAGTCTGTTGCCGTCAATATCAAAGGCGACCGCGGTATAAGCAGCCCCCCGGCTCTGCCGTCCCAGAACGATATCGAGTTCTTGGTTGCCGGAAACATCACCGAGTATGAAATCACCTTTTTTCGCACTGATTTCCCTTAGCAACCCGCCCGTATGGTCATACATGCGGAGCCCGTTTTCATGTCCGACGACAAGTTCCAGGGCGCCGTCGCCGGTAAGATCGCCGGTGCGGGCCATATGGCCGTCATGAACACGAAGTTCGGAAAGTGTCAGATCACCGCGGACCGGTGCGGAAGCTTGCGGATAATAACGCGTCCCGGCCAGGTCATATTCACGGAAATACCATCCCATGGCATTCTGCGTCTCTTCGGCGTCAACACTTTTCGGTTCGACCTCCGGCTCCTGCAGTTCAGGGTCCAGCAGTTGATGGATTCTGCGGATCATTTTTCGCTGTTCGCCCAACTCACGCCGCAGTTGGTGAAGCTCCTCTCGGATCGTTTTCAATTCTTCACGCTCCCTTCCTTTTTCTTCGGCCACGACCGCACCGGAACCTATAACCGCCAACCCTGCAATTAACAGCCCTACAAACACTTGATAATACACTGTTCTCATCCTTGTCCACCTCCATATTGCGCCGCAAAAAGCGAGCGCATTTTCGAGTGAAAGAAAACGTAAATATGCGGATACTCATATCTTGTTTGTATAGAAGAGTCCCTTTCGTAAATTTGATGCTCATAAGAACCGGTATGTTCGCGTTCCCGGCAGCGACATGGTCCGCTGAATATTTTCAAAAAACAAACCGGCGCGCATGGCAACAGGGAAAACCCGGATTTTTTTGCAAAATACTCCGCAGTTTCTTTGCGTTGAGCGCGCTCCCTAATACCTCTATTATTAATACGCAGTGAGCGATCCATTTCTTTCAAAAAAAATCCCATATCCACTTTATTCCTTTCGTCCTGAGCACCGCAGCGGCAAAATCAACTCCACTGGCGCGCCCCTCACCGGCGGTTCCTCGACCTGCAAACGACCCCTATGACGCTTAACCGGCTACACTCACCAACAAATTGTTAGTGTGGGTAGCATGGGCATCCTGCCCATGACTGACACGGGCAGGATTCCCGTGCTACGGACTGCACCGACAGGCGCCCCATTTTCAGAGGGGAGTCCCTGAAAACGCGCAGGTGCTTAGCGAGCGTACATCGACACAAAGCCAGTGGAGCGAAAGATTCCTCAGCTACTCAGCGCCACGGCCACGAAATACGCCCCCGCCGGCCCTGTGCCGGTGGAGCGAAAGATTCCTCAGCTACCCAGC
>JAGYMJ010000040.1 GCA_018400625.1 Planctomycetota bacterium | reverse complement strand
ACGGATTAAAGGTGGTGATGAGGCAACGGGGTTCACTGAATATTTACGATTCATGCTGCAATGCCTGTATTTAACTCAAAGTGGCATTGGGAGCAAGAAATTCAAGGAGGTAACATTCATGTTACTGAAAATAATACTGCTGCTCACCATTACACCGTTGGTAGAGCTATTATTGCTTGTGCGTATCGCTGAAATGACAAGTTTTTCTTTCACGGTACTGTTGGTGATCGCTACAGGCATAACAGGTGGCATTCTGACAAAAATCGAGGGACTGCGGGTTCTGAGCAGGATACAATATGAACTTCAAACCGGGCGATTGCCTGGAAATTCTTTGCTCGATGGAGCTATGGTTTTAGTGGCCGGTGCTTTACTGCTCACGCCCGGTGTTATTACGGATTGCCTCGGGTTTGCGTTACTTTTTCCGCCCACACGTATCCTGGTAAAGAAGATGCTGAGGAAAAAGTTTAAAAAAATGGTTGCCGAAGGCCGTGTGCATGTACATGGCAATGTTGAATACAGGCCTCTGCACGATGAACCGCCCCCCGGTTCTCCTCCGCTTGAAAAGGAAATAAACGAAGATAAAGAACACAATAATGAGGAAGGTAAATGAAAGCTTCAAAAGTTACGATAAAGGAGAAGAACAACGGCCCGGAACGCAGGTGCCCCGGTGAAAGGTATGGACTGACCGAAGCCATATGTAAAGCCCGGCAGGCCAATGACTATCCGAAGTGTCTCATGTGTCCTTTTTACGAGGGAACCCCCGATGATTTTGCTGTTGGAGACCCGAAAATCAAAAAGAGCATCTTCCGTTCAAGCCATATAGCCGGAGAGATGCCGGACGAAATTAATGAGTACGTGATGCGGAAAATAGGCGCTGCCGCCGGACAATACCTTAAAGCACGCAACCGGAGCCAGGGAACTGTTGTGTTAGCATGTGATAAAAGAGAACCCTCACGCAATCTCAGCCGCATATTTGGAGAAGGCCTCAAGTCCTCGGGGATGAAAGCGGCTCATATAGGGCCCGCAATGCCTGACATGCTGCATTATGCGATGGTAAAAAACAAGGGAAGCTCGGCCGCATTTATTTCCGGATGCCATGCCCGTTTAGAAGTTAACGGAATCAGATTTATTCAAAATGACGGGGCCCCGATGCTTTTCAACTCAGGAATAGAAAAAATCGGTCTCATAGCGCACCGCATGCGGCCCGGCAGATCACATTCACATGACAAAAATGAAACCCTCAGGGTTTTGCCGGACTACCGCAGTTTTATGATAGAGCAAACACCACAACTGCAACCTCTTAAGGTTGTCATTGACGGGTCTTCAGGGATAGGCGGTGAAGTTATACCTTATGTGTTGGCAAAAACGCCTCTGAAATCTATTAAATCCCATTGCGAGCCTGAAGGAAAATCGAAATTGTTAGGACTGCGCTTCCCCGCCGGACAAGTCAATACTTCCGTGCAGCAAGCCATACGCTCTGAGGAAGCACATTTGGGGATGGCTATCGATTATGACGGAGACATGTGTGTATTTTATGATGAACAGGGGATGGCGTTGCGAAGTGATGTCGCCGGCACGATTATCGCGCGTGAGATTTTAGAACAGAAACCCCAGGCGCGCATAGCGTATGACCTGCGTTCGACCGCTGCCTTCCGCGAAGAAATTCTCCGCAAAGGTGGCCGGCCGCTGCGATCACGCCCCCTGCCCGACAGACTGAATGCGGCCATTCTGGATAAAAGCGCCGAGTATGCATTCGATCTGTCCGGCAGGCATATGTTTAAGGCCTTCAGCGGCGGCGAGTCACCGCTTTTAGCTCTCATGATGGTTTGCTCGGCCGTATCGCGACAACAAAAGCCGCTTTCCAGCATAGTGGAGGCCCTCCAAAGATATTCCTACAGCGGTCTTATAACGCATGAAATGCCCACCCCGGAAAAAGCCTTTGCGGCCGTCAATGCGTTGATTGATGAGTTCGTCGATTGTGAAAAAGATGAACTCGACGGCATCACTTTCAGATTCCCGACCTGGTGGTTCTACTTGAAGCACACCCCGGAATCGCGAATCATCGATATATGTGTTGAAGGTCGGACAGCCGATGAAGAACGCGCCGGGCGCGACACTATCGAGGAGATTATAAGAGGTTATCAAAACAGGCTATAAAACACTTCTCGGTACTGAAGGGGCATTTTCAGGTTTTCAACATCCATCAGTAATGTCAATCCGCCCTCTTTTATTTTCGACATTTTCTTGTCAAAGGAATTTTGAATCAATATATGATAATGGGTAGATATTCAGTAAAGTGCGTAGTTTTCTCTCCACCGTGCCCTTTGCCCGGGGGGGGAACAGCGTGGTTCACTGAGGACTCACGATAATTGTTACTATAAAAGCTTTATGAATAAAACCTTCCACATTGTAACTTTTGGCTGCCAGATGAATAAACTGGACAGTGAGATGCTGCAGGCTGCTTTGCAAAATTGCGGCATGCGCGATGTCGATGAACCATCAGAGGCTCAGGTGCTCATCTATAACACATGCAGCGTACGGCAGCATGCTGAAGATAAAGTCATGTCGAATGTCGGCCGGTGGAGAAAAAAAGCGGAGGCCGACCCGGATTTCATCGTCGGTGTTGTCGGCTGCATGGCGCAGCGGATCGGGGAATCTATCTTGCAGAAATTCCCGTTCGTACGTTTCGTCTGCGGCACTCGCTCGTTCCTTAAAGTGCCCGAATATATCAACAAAACAATAGAGACCGGGCGGCAGGTGGCTGCTCTGGGCGATGAACCACTTGAGTTCGAGCGCACCTCTTCTCTTCGTTCAGAACCCCACCATGCTTATTTGAGCATAATGAGAGGATGCACCAATTTTTGCACCTACTGCATCGTGCCTTACGTGAGAGGGCCGGAAGTGAGCCGACCGATCAACACGATCGTCGAGGAAGCTTTACGGCTTGCAGATGACGGCGTCGTAGAAATAACTCTTCTGGGACAAAACGTCAACGCCTACGGCCGGCATAAGGGCCGGGGCGAGGGCGCCCGGGACGGATTGCCGGGTCTGCTCGATCGGATGAACGGTATCCAGGGCTTACGACGTATAAGATTTGTCACCAGCCATCCAAAAGATATGACTGAAGATATACTGAAAGCCGTAGCTGATAATAAAAAGGTCTGCGAACATCTGCACATGCCGTTACAAAGCGGTTCCGATCGGGTCCTCGGCGCAATGAACAGAAAATATACGCGTCAACAATATCTTCATGTCGTGGATACGGCGAAAAAACTTATACCGGGGGTCGAGTTTTCCAGCGATTTTATTGTGGGTTTCCCCGGAGAAACAGAAGAGGATTTTGAGCAAACACTTTCTTTTTTGCGCCGTTTAGAATTCCAGCAAAGCTATATATTCAGATACTCGCTGCGCCCCGGCACAAATGCCGAGAATTTGCCTGATAATGTTCCTGATGAGGTAAAGCGCGATCGACAACAGCAATTGCTTACCGCTCAACAGAAAGTCGATATTGACAGAAGATCATCTCTGATAGGGAAGAATTTGCAGGTAATGTGTACGGGACGGAATACTTCCCATACGCAAGAGGGTCATTTCATCGGACGCAGCCGGCACAACGACATTGTTGTTTTTGATAAAAACAACTCACATTCCAATTTGCAGCCGGGTGATATCTGCGATGTAAGGATAAAAAAGGCCTCGGGCCTGACGCTGTTTGGAGAAAAAGAATTCGGATGCTGATGAGGTGGAGAAGCTTGTACTGGTGGAACACATCGAAGAGACCAGCGGCGCCAGGGCCGATCTGATCGAGACGGAGCCGTGGTTGTCATTCCCGTTAATCGTGCCCCCACACCATGCACGCTTAGTGGCGAATCGCCCTTCCACCGGCACAAGGCACGGTGGGGATGCCTCGATCTACAGCCAATAAGCGGCCTAAATCGTATATTTCATGGAAAATACCGTGAGTTATGCAACAGATTCTTCACCGGATAATTTAATATAATACTCTATCAGAGATCGACGTTATGGGGCAACTCCATTCCGGCTTCGGATAATCTTCGCCACCAGGCCACCTTTGTCTCGCCCGGGTTGGGGAAGTAGAGCGACTGTTCATGCTCGGCGAGGAACACCTCTTCGGCCTTTGCGGCCACTTCGGGCTCTTGCGCAGCAAGATCGTATTGCTGAAGCGGGTCATTATCCGCATGATAAACTTCCACAGCGGCCTCCGGATGCGGTCGATAAACCCAGTAATCAGCTATTCGCGCCGCCTGCTCATCCCTGTATTCCCAGTACAAGAACTCCCGTTCCTGCTGCAGGTCATGCTTTCCTGAAAGCATCGGCAGGACAGATATTCCATCAATATCCTTCGGCGGATCGGCACCGATGATTTCACAGAACGTGGGCAGCAGATCGCAGAATGCCCAGGGCGTATTGCATTCCGCACCAGCGGGCACATTCCCGGACCAGTGAGCAAGAGCCGGCACCCTCACTCCCCCCTGATGCAGATTATTTTTCTTCCCTTTCCAGGGGCCAGAATGCTGAAACAACTCATCGAGCGTCATGTCATGGCTGCCTCTTTTCGCATGACTGTACCCGTTATCGCTTGCAAACACTATAAGGGTGTTTTCCTCGATACCCTCGTCTTTCAACAATTGGAGCAATTCTCCCACGGCCGAATCGAGCCGGGTGTTCATGGCCGCATATATTTTATGTTCAATCGGCCAGTGAAGATCTTTATATTCCCCCAATTCCGGCACCTCAAGCGCGGCATGGGGTATCGTAACAGGCAGGTACAGGAAAAAAGGCGACTCTTTATTTTCTTTGACAAACCTCAGCGCTTCCTGCCGGCAGAGGTCGAACGAATAGCGGGCATCGAGGGGATTTTCAACACCATTGACCAGGCAGCGGCCCGATTCATCGTACTGGTTGGGTTGTTTGTGGTCGTGCCCCTCATTTTCGGGCAAGGGTATCTTTTTTTCATTTCGCCATAAAAAAGGCGGATAATAGTTATGGGCTCTTCGCTGGTTGAGGTAACCGAAGAACTGGTCAAAACCCATCTGCCGGGGCAGTCCGGGCTGTCCGTCCAGGGCAAGGCCCCATTTCCCGAACATTCCGGTAGCGTATCCGGCATTTTTAAACATATGCGCTATTGTC
>JAGYMJ010000039.1 GCA_018400625.1 Planctomycetota bacterium | reverse complement strand
AGCACCGGCGGGGCCGGGCAGGGCGGATTCACGGCTAAGGTATGGGCGTTCGACACTCAGCACAGAATCTTTATTCCACCGGCACAGGGCACGGTGGGGATGCCACGGGTTCACTGAGGACTTACAAAAATTGTGCCTTTTGCCGTATATCTGCCGCTTTTTGCGATTTAATCCTGCTGCATATCGCCAAGCAACCCTTTATAAAATTCACTGTTAAGCGACTTAATGTTTGACGGGTCGGTGTTACATTGAATTGTTGCAGGCGGTACGAGCAATGAGCCCAATCTTTCGATGATCAGTCCGCGCATATCATTCATTCGTTTCAGCTGATCCTTGTCGTCGATAAGATTATTGGTTTCATACGGGTCTTCCTTCATATTGAAAAGCATGTCGCCATGGGTTCCAAAAACATATTTCCAGTCTTGCGTCCGGGCAAGGCGCCAGGCTTTGCTTCCGGGGCATAGATGTCCCAGTTCGGAATAGGCCCACTTACGGTGAGAATCTTTTTCCCCCCTTGCATATTGCAGCATAGAGAGCCCCGGAGAACCGGGCATGGCTTCCTGGAGGTGTTCATCGCTCCCCGCCTCCAGTAGTGTAGCCGGAATATCCACGGCTTCCCCCATATCTTGCAGGATGGTGCCGCCCGGTCTTTTAGAATTCGGGTCATATATAACGGTTGGAGTGCGTGCTGAAGCGTCATAGGGCTTGAACTTGAAAAACAGATGGTGGTCGCCCATCATATCGCCATGATCACTGGTAAAGATGATGATTGTATTGTCAAATAAGCCCTTATTTTCAACAGCTTCCAGGAATTTCCCCATGCAATAGTCGGTAAATTCAATGAGTCCGCAATAAGATGCCCTCTGTTTCTGCCAGAAATCGATCTCTTCCGGATCATCGACGCCCACCGGAGGTGGCATGTCTGCGGGCTTATACCTGCTGAAAAAAGGTTCCGGTGGATCAAGAGGAAAGTGTGGGCCGAAAAAAGAAGCATGCAGGAAAAAAGGTTTCTCAGAAGAGTACGAATCTATCCAGCGGACCATTTCACGGCAAAGAAAGTTGTCGAAATGGTCTTCTATATCTATAACAGACGAAGAATGAAAGTTTTTCCCTCCTAACCGATGGTCTCTGGAGCGGGTATCTTCGACGAGCTTTTCATAAATTCCCCTGCTTTTGAGGTAGTCGGTATAACGACAGTTTTTTTCACCTTTCTGGGCAAGGATACTTCTTCCACAGCATTCAAAAACATCGTCAAAGCCCCGTTCTTTTGTATGAATTTCCAGATCTTTTAAGTGATTTTGTGACAGAGTCGGGCCGCAATGGCTATGCAGCTTGCCGATAAGGGATGTATGATAGCCCGCACGCTGAAGAGCGTGAGCGAATGTAGGATGGCCCAGGGGCCAGTCTTTCCCGTTACGCGGCCCTGATGGTGATTGAGACGCGTAAAGTCCCGTCAACCATGTGAAACGCGTCGGCATGCACACGGGACAGTTGCTTATCGAATTGGGGAGAGTCACCCCTTTCTGTTTAAGACTGTCAATGGTTGGGGTGTTCAGTCCATCTATCAGTCCTCCGCTGTAGAAATCCCAACGGTGCTCATCATCCGTCAACAAAATAATATTTGGCTTCGTGGTACTATTTTTATTGCTCAAGATGCTCTCTCCTGTTTAATCATTATCAATCGACATTAATTGTAAACAGGATTTTATTTGATAAGGGGTGCTTTTCTCAAGTAAATGTATTAAAAAATGATTTCCAATGATCAAAATTTGCTCCCTCTTATTGAGTAGTTATCAAAAGGATCCTTGCTGCTTGCCTCTCCCCGGAAGCTGAATTGTGGTGTGTTTTTTGTTGATCCACCCTCAACGTAGCTGTTCTTCTCTTTTTCAGCTCTTTCTTTGCACTTAATGCACTTTGTAGCAAATGGCCGGGCACTTAAACGCTTTTTAGATATACCACCACCACAATCAGTGCAAATGCCGTATTGGCCTTCTCTGAGTCGTTGAAGAGCTTCTTCAATCTCATCAATTTTAATGGAATCTTGTTCCACTATTCGGGCCGCAAATTCATCCAGCTCTCCTTTTGACGCTGCTTCCATGAATTCAGCCGTTGTACCCGCGCCGGACTGCTGCATACTCCCCAACCTCTCTTGAAGCGTCTCTAAAAGGTTCTGTTCCAGTGCGGTTAACTCCCTTTCCAGGACTTTGCTGTATTGATTCTTATTTTTAGTAAGCATTGTTTTACCTCCGCTTTCATTTTAAGGTTATTGTTTGCCTCTTAATCATTCTGTTTAGTCTAATAACCGTTAAATGTGTTCATATTTATTCTATTTGTCCCATAGGCCTTCACATTCGGCGTTTTGATGCCGACCTTTCACGTTGATTCTTCATGCAAACAGTTGAAATCGGGAAATGAATAATTTATAATGATCATCCTCAGTGAACCCCGTAACATCACCACCGTGCCCTGTGCCGGTGGAATGAAGCTCAGGGCTAAGTCTCGAACTTATAGACGGTAGTTAATGCGCCCTGCCCGCCCCTCC
>JAGYMJ010000038.1 GCA_018400625.1 Planctomycetota bacterium | reverse complement strand
GGAGGGGCGGGCGGGGCGTATTCACGGCGAAAGGGTGTTGATAACGTGCGTAGCGTTTAATCTTTCATTCCACCGGCACAAGGCACGGTGGGGATGCCACACAGGGTATGTGGTCGGATGCCACGTGGTTCACTGAAAATTGATGATCTCTTTATAATGTCCTCTTTTTATTTTAATCCACCCGATAAAACTGTTATAATTCAGTGGTTTTTTGTCGAAGATTGCATTCCCACTTTTACTTATGGATGGAATTTGAACAATGACTGACGATATGAAGGATATTAAAGACAAAGTGAAGGGTAATTTGGATTTTCCTGATGAATGGGTCGTTTTTGCACCTTTTCCTTTCCAGGGATTGGAACCGGAATTTTCTGCGGATGTTTTGGAAGAGACACCGGAGGAACTCACGTTGAAAGGTAAAACAATCCGACCGGAAAAGATTAAGCCGGAACGTCATCAGTATAATTTCCGGACTTTTTTTGGTGATCCTCCCTATAAAGATACCCGGGCGGCTTATGTGTTTGTCCCACTGCATTCTGATTCGGAACAGGAGGTGACTCTGGGAGCAGGCGGTGATTGGTATATGCAGGTCTGGCTGAACGGGAACCTCCTCCTTGATACGCTTGAAGAGGGGAATAAGTTTTCACCGCCGGCGATTAATAACTATCTGCTTGATGCAGAGGTCAAGAAGGGACACAATGTGCTTGCCGTTCGATTCATCCATGGTAAGGGCGCTTCCGTTCTTGCCCTCGGTGGGCCGGAAGAACTGCGGGAAGGTGATTTTGAGTCCATAATGCCACCTTCGGACAGCGAACTGAGTGGCGAAGAAATCATGAAGAAATACCCTGCTGACCCCAATTCACCCATTACATGGCGCGTACCGGAAGGGTTCAATCCGAGGGAACCGGGGCTCGGGCTGCCAAAATTGGAGGAAACAGAACATTTCGAGCTGATGCACGCCCTGCGCAGTAATTCCCCGTTCGATGAGGGCGGGACCGGTGAATATGAAAGCCTCTGTCACGGCACCTGGAACCATAACATCGCGCCGGTAATCCATTATCGTGATTTTTTGATCGGCGTGTGGGATAACCATGCTTGTGACGAGAACGGACCGGGAAGCCGCGTTCTGGCGAAAGTCGGCAAAATCATTAATGAAGAGGGTGAAGTGGACTGGGGCGGTGAGGAAAGCATGGTCGAGGCGGCGCCGCCGGCCGTGCCCGTGAGGAGACGAAGGGAAAAATTTGACCGTGACACGATACGCGGCGCACAGGCCGGCGGCTCTTTTCGGGTCATTGGCGACAGGCTGCTTTTCTGCGGTGGGCTTTCGGCGCTCCATGGAGTCACGACCGTCAAACCCCGTAATATCGATTTTGGGCAGGTTCTGGAACCCGATCAGTTCTTCTTTGCCAAGGGGGCATATGCACCCAATGCGGCGTATGCAAGATGGGATTTCGGCTTCAGATTTTTTCAGGAATGGGGGCCCGTCAATGGCCGGCTCAAGCCGATATCACCGCTCTATAAAAACGGTGAACTTCCTGAGAAACTGCAAGTCACAACGGAGCTCGCCCTTCCTTTGGAGCCGCTTATTCCGCCTTACAGTGACGCCCCTTTGCTTCCCGAAGCCCCTTCGGAATTCCGTGAATTGGTGGAGCTGAGCGGAGGCACCAACCACAGCCGTGTGCCGAAGTTTAATCCTGATGCTTTTGGACAAGCTGCGGACGGGAACAACGGCATTATCGGCGGACATGGTTCCAGTTTCAGGCGTAGGGACGGTCAATGGGTCGCTGTTGCTGAAAATACCGCTTCGGGTGCCGGTCCTTTCTATTATTCCGCGGAGAAAAGTGAATCGGCTCCCTATTTCCCACCGCCGTATCGGTCGAATCTTTTCGGGGCCGTTAAGCCTGCGGCCGGAGAATTGCCCGACGAACGGAACTACATCATATGTAACTGGAGACGAAGAAATATGTATCTTGTCGTTTCCGAAGACGGCCGCTGTTTCGACAAAACCTGGCTGCTGCGGTACAAAGAATTGGCGGAGCATACACCCGGTGCCATGAAATCTCAGGGCGGCCCGGGTTCCGGTCCCCAGTATTTCAAATCGGCTGTGGTCGGTAACAGTCTGTGGTCGGTCTATAGTATAAGTAAGGAGCATATAAGCGCTACCCGTGTGCCGGTATCGGCGTTATGAAAAAGGTATATAGGGCCCTGGCCGAAAACCCGGATCGTAGTGGACGCTTTCAAGCGTCCGCGGGTTAGGCGCCATTTCCCGGACTC
>JAGYMJ010000037.1 GCA_018400625.1 Planctomycetota bacterium | reverse complement strand
CTTTTAACGCTCTTCATATTATACCACGGAGCTGGCAGCCTTTCATCACATTATTTACGAATATTGACTTTTACTTTTTCTTTTTTTGATCCCATTTATATAATGAATATCACACCATCAAAACGGGTTCAGTCTATCGGGACTTATGCTTTTGCAGAAGTTGATCGTAAAGTTGAAACGTTGCGTAAAGAAGGGATTGAACCTGTAGATTTTGGGGTTGGCGATCCTACTATTCCTCCGCCTGAATTGGTCAGGGAAGCTGTGAAAACCGGAGTCGAACGGCACAAAACAGCAGGATATCCCAGTTATATCGGCATGGAGGAATACAGAGATAAAATCGCCGAATGGACAAGAAAACGGTTCAATGTCGATCTGGATCCGGGTAAAGAAATAACTTCAACCATTGGGTCGAAGGAAGCGGTATTTAACTTTGCCGAGGCCTTTGTTGACCCGGGTGACTTCGTTATTATCCCTACGCCCGGCTATCCTCCTTATACCAGGGGAACCCTCTTTGCCGAGGGACACCCTTTTTACTTGCCGCTGCTGGAAGAGAATAATTTCATGCCCGACTTCGATACCATAGCGGAGGAAATCGCCTGTTCGGCTAAGCTGATGTGGTTGAATTATCCCAACAGCCCCACCGGAAAGTCGGCATCCGCTCAGTTCTATGAAAAAGCTGTTGAATTTGCCGCCAAATATGATATTGTTCTTGCAAGCGACGAAGCTTATAGTGAGATATATTACACTCATTCCGCTCCGATTTCTCTGCTGGAAGTCGCAACAGAAGGGGTGGTGGTATTCCAAAGCCTGTCTAAACGCAGTGCAATGACCGGCTACCGGATAGGATGGGCTGCGGGTGATGAGAGTATTATTGAAGCTTTCAAGAAAGTGAAGACAAATATTGACAGCGGAACGCCCAATTTCATTCAGGAAGCGGCCATTGCCGCACTGTCGGATGAAAAACATGTCGAGGAGAGCCGAGCCGCTTATGCCGAAAAGCGAGACATCCTTGTCGAGGCGCTTGTGGGAAGCGGTCTGCCGGATTGCAGCCCCGATGCCACTATTTATGTTTGGCAAAAAGTCCCGCAGGGCTATTCCAGCGTCGAGTTCGCCACAAAACTTCTTGATCCTTCTATTGCTGCCGTGACAACCCCCGGCACCTGGATAAGCGATGAGACTGAAGGCGGACTCAACCCGGGCGAAGGTTATGTGCGTTTTGCTCTCGTCCCAAGTGTTGAAGATACGGTTGAAATCGCCAAAAGAATAAAAAATGCCGAATGGTAATTTCTGAATCATTGCATAGGGAAAAGAAAATGAAGAAAAGAGTTTTTAGCGGCATACAGCCGAGCGGAATCGTTCATATCGGGAACTACCTGGGCGCGATCCGCAATTGGGTGGATATGCTGGACAAATATGATTGTATATTCTGTGTTGTTGATCTGCATGCTATGACGGTGCCTTATGAGCCAAAAGAAATGCCGAACTGCATTCGGGAGACGCTTATGGTCAACATGGCGGCGGGGCTTGATCCCGAACGCTGCACATTATTTGTGCAGAGCCATGTGCCTCAACATACGGAACTCACCTGGATTCTCAATACTTGTGCGCCCTTCGGCGACCTTGCCCGCATGACGCAGTTTAAGGAGAAGAGCCGGCAGCACAGGGAAAATGTCAACTGCGGCTTGTTCACCTATCCTATCTTAATGGCCGCCGATATCCTGCTTTATAAATCGGAAGTGGTTCCGGTAGGGGAGGATCAGACCCAGCATCTGGAGTTCGCCCGTGAGATTTGCCGCAACTTTAATGCAAGATTCGGCGAGACTTTCCCCGAACCCCAACCCAAATACACCCGTGTGAGGAGGCTGATGGGGGTGGGAGGAAAGGCGAAGATGAGTAAAAGTCTCAATAATTATATCCCCTTGCTTGCCGAGCCGGAAGAGTTTTTTTCCCTCCTGCGTACCGCCGCCACCGACCCGGCCCGCGTGAGACGCTCCGATCCCGGCACGCCGGAGAAATGCAATATTCATACCATGCATTTGGGCTTTTCTTCTCAGGAAGATATCGCATGGTGTGAAGAAGGCTGCCGAACCGCCGGAATAGGATGTGTTGACTGCAAAAAACGCCTTGCCGGGAATATGGACCACAGCTTAGCGCCCGTGCGGGAGCGGTATAAAAAATACGCAGACCAGCCTGACTACGTCGAGGATGTCATGCGTGAAGGCGCCCGGCAATGCACTGAATGGGCGGAAAAGACCATGCAGGAAGTAAGAGAAGTGACGGGGTTACGCTAAAATCAAGCCCCGCTCACACCCCAGCCGAAGATTTGGCAGGTCTGAAAAACGTAAGTCCCCAGTGAAATCCGTGGCATCCCCACCGTGCCCTGTGCCGGTAGAATGAAGATTAAACGCTGCGAACGCTGTATTAACTACGGTCCATAAGTCCAGGACTTAGCACTTGATCTCCATTCCACCGGCACAGGGCACGGTGGGGATGCCACACAAGGTGTGATAGGATGTCACGTGGTTCTCACGGAATACATACAATTGATCTGCACCGCAACGCGCCGAGAAGCACCCCATTTCCAGAGCGAAGTCCCTGAAAACACGTCGATATTTAAGATGTGATTTGGTGAACTTTAAGGTCCGAATATTCGCCGATCAATCCCGCCATTTGACGGAAACCGATTTTCCCATCTTGTAACACGGGGCCGTAAGTGTTTCCGTCGTCAACCCAATGGAAAACAGTCAGATTATTGATTGAAATACGGAAGTGGGGGCCTGATTTTACAACTTCCATACGGTAGGGTTCTTCCGCATATTTGGCGTCCGGCAGAGGGTCGGCGCCCTGACAGACCAGGTGAAAACCATAGCTTTTGCGTAGATTACATGTACGGAAACCGATCTCGCTGGGGTTGCGTCGGTAATATGATGCATGGAGTGCGTTTATATCGCCTTTATTGTACTGAGAATATTTTCCGTCCCTCGGTGCAAGCTCAGGTGAAAAGATATCTTCACCGTTTCTCCCTTTGGCAGAGACCCAGAACATAGCAAGTCCTTTGTCTGTTAAAGGTCTAAAATCCCAGCTAACCGCTATGTTGTCCGGGAAGTCCTTATCGCACCAAAATACGTAGTTACCATGGCGTTCTTTTTCTTCGTCCCGTTCGTATCTGTTTTCAATACGCATAACACCACGGGGAAAGGTGATCGAAGCATTTCCTTCAAGCCGAAAATTCTCAATATCTTCCTTTGATGCGAGCGGATTTTCATACAGTAATTGGCCGGTCTTAAATTCCATCTTGAGTAACCTCCTTTATCGTTCCTTTTTCAGTAACAAAAATGGTAATCTGTTTTGTTCGTTACAAAATAATAATTATTCATCAATGCGCGCATGTTACCACCGGAACAAGTCCGGCGGGAGAATTTCCGGAAGCAACGTGGTTTACTCAGGACTTACGCTAAGTATCCATCTTGCTTCTACAGCAGGAAAGGAAAAAGCCTGTTGTGTTAAAAAACACAACAGGCTAAAAAATCGGCTGATAAGCCGGTCTTGTTTTTACAAGGGCGTTACATTTTCTGCTCGCAGCCCTTTTTCTCCTTCTTCAATCTCAAAGCTAACGCGTTGATCGTCATGGAGGTCTTTGAAACCATCCATGTTTAACGCACTATAATGAACAAATACGTCTTCTTCAGCGTCGTCCGGCTGAATAAAACCAAATCCTTTCTTACTGTCAAAAAACTTCACTGATCCTTCTGGTACCACGGTTACATCTCCTACGAAAAAAGTTTAAAAAGTCTTTGCCCGAACAATTTTCTGTTCAAGCTAACTAACATATATTATAGATGATTTGACGATATATGTCAAATCGCGCGGCGTTTAAAAGAGGTATATCGACGGAAAATTGCCGAGATTGTGTAACACAGGCACCTCTGAAATGAAAAAGTCAAGAGCCACACCATTACAGTTACCACCGGACTCGTTCCGGTGGGACAATATTTTTGCACTACACGAGCCGATTAACCCACTTAGTGCCTGCCCCGCCGCCCTCGCGCCGGGATTTCCTTCTAAACCCTGGGAACAATGTTTTATCGGTGCGAGGGCAGTGGGGCAGGGACGGGTACTGCTCTGCAAGCAGTATAAATATTTTCTCACCGGAACAGGTCCGGTGATAGAATGGCCGGAATCAACGTGGTTCACTGGATACTTGCTGAGGGGGGTGTGGTGGGCAGGGTCGGAATCGAACCGACGACACCGGCCTTTTCAGGGCCGTGCTCTACCCCTGAGCTACCTGCCC
>JAGYMJ010000036.1 GCA_018400625.1 Planctomycetota bacterium | reverse complement strand
GTCTGGAGCGTTTACAACGGGCTATCCCTGAGTTGGGATCTTTGCAGAATTTGCAGGAGCAGATGAATGCTTTGGGAGACGTTGTTATTTTGCCGGCTGATTTTTCCGAAGAATATAACCAGGCGAGTCAGAAAATTCGGGATGTCACATCCCGGCTTGAGAGAGATGCTGAAAAGCTCAAACAACTTAAAGAGAAAAAAGAGACGATTTCGTTTAACAGGGATCTTCTTGATCAGGCTGAACTGGTGGATGACTTTCACCAGCGCCTTGGAGAATATCGCAAAGGCCAGAAAGACAAACCTGAGCGAAACGGCATGCGCATTACCCTCCGCAAAGAGGCGGCTGCGTTATTGAAACAGGTACGTCCTGATCTTTCATTGAAAGATGTTGAGACACTGCGTCCTGTACTTTCCAAAAAAAGGACGCTTCAGTCCTTGAGCACCGAATACGAATCCATCAACCAACAGCTTCTCCAGGCCGAAAAAAGCAAAAAAGAGGCGGATCAAGAGCTTAAGGAAACGAGTAAAAAGTTGGCGGCAATGCCGGTCATCATGGACTTTCAGGGGCTGGTTCAGGCTGTGAAGCTGGCGCAAAAGGCCGGGCAGATTGATGAGCAGATTGAGAAAAGCAGAATGGCAGTCGAGGAGAGTAAGAAAATTTGCCGTGCTGAACTGAAGCGGATTGGTCTTTGGTCTGGAGAATTGAAAGCGCTTATGGAGCTTTCCCTTCCCCTCTCCGAGACGGTGAATCAATTTAAAAATGATTACAGTGATCTTGCAGACCAACGGCGCGGGCTGGATAAGGATCGAAAAAGTGCTCGGGCGGAATTAAGGAACGCACAGACTGAAATCAGGAAAATGAAATATGCCGGTGAAGTCCCTTCTGAGGAAGAGTTGACCAGAATCCGGGAAAAACGGCGGCAAGGGTGGCAGCTCCTGCGCCGGCAGTGGCTTGATCAAGAGGATGTATCCGAAGAAAGTAATGCCTATGACCCTAACCGACCGCTACATGATGCCTATGAGGGACAGGTGGCGTTGGCGGATCGCATAGCCGACCGCTTGCGCCGTGAAGCAGAACGGGTGGCCAATGCAGCCGCACTTCAGGCCACATTCGAAACACAGGAAAACATTTTGTCTGAATGTGAAAGGAGCCAGGCGACGCTTGGCCAACGAGAAAAAGCGCTTCATCAAACCTGGGCCGACATCTGGAAACCGTTGGCAATCACCCCGCTTTCCCCCAAAGAAATGAATGACTGGTTGGCGGAAATGGATAAGCTCCGCTACAAGGTCGGCGATATTCTGAAAAAAGAACAGGAAATCGAGCGGGAGAAAAAGCAACGGAACGATCTCATGCAGGCATTGTTGAAAGAACTCAAGAATATGGGAGAGACGAAAGAATTTGCCGGCGAAGCGCTGGGTCCGGTGCTGGTTTTTGCCGAAACAGTTCTGGAAGGGATTATAAAACAGGAAAAAGCTCTTGAAAGACTGGAAGACCGACAAAAAAACGCACAAAAATCCCTCTCCCGCGCCGACGACGACCTTAATAAAGCCCGGGAAGCGCTGACCAAATGGCAAACAAAATGGCAAAAGGCGCTTTCCGGCTTGGGTCTTACAGAAGTATCAACACTCGAGGCGATTGATATTCTGGATACCTTACAAAGTTGCTTTTTGAAGCTGAAAGAGGCGGATGATCTCCAAAAACGGATAAATGGTATTGACCGTGATGCGGGTGAACTTGAGAAAGATGTGAGATCTCTACTGGAGAAGACGGCTCCTGAGATGCTGGATTTGCCACTGGAACAGGCGATTCTCCAATTGCGAACCCTGCTGAATCAGACACAAAAAGACAGCACTTTATATGATAAACTTTCAGAAGAATATGATTTGCTTCAGGCAGACGTCTCGACAGCCGAAAAATCTCTGAAAAGTGCAAATCAGCATCTGGATGAACTTTTACGGATTGCAAAGTGTGAAAAGCCGGAAGATTTAGCTGCAACCATCAGCAAGTCCAATGAATACCAAAGACTACAGGAAAAGGTTTCCGATGTTCAGGCCGCGCTCGGCAAAATTGGTGAAGGTGTACCAATTGAAACGCTTGCCCGGCAGGCGGCAGAGGTCAACGCCGATGAATTGTCCGGCCTGATAGCGTCATTAACAGAGGATATCGAAAAAAGAATAAATCCCGAAATAAACAGGATTTCTCAGGTTATTGGAGAAGAATCCGTGAAAGTTGCCGCCATGGATGGCAGCGCCAGGGCGGCTGAATCCGCGGAAAAAATGGAAGAAGAACTGGCCAGGATACGGCGCCTGGCGGATAGATATGTACGTGTAAAGCTGGCATCGAAAATTTTACAGCAGGAAATCGAGCGCTATCGGGAGGAACACCAGGATCCGGTTTTGAAAATAGCCTCTCAATATTTTGCTGATTTAACAATAGGCTCCTTTGCCGGGCTACGAACTGATGTTGATGATAGCGGCGATCCTATTCTTATTGGTATTCGGCCTGACGGCAGATGGGTAACCGTTGACGGGATGAGCGGCGGCAGCCGGGACCAACTCTATCTTGCCCTGCGCCTTGCTACCCTGGAATGGCGGCTACGCTCCAGCGAACCCATACCGTTTATTGTGGATGATATTTTGATCAATTTTGATGATTCCCGTTCCAAGGCGACGCTTCGGGTTTTGTCTGAATTGGCTGATAGGAATCAGGTCATCCTTTTTACCCATCATGGCCGGATTGTAGAGGATGCCAAAAAAATCCGACGTCAAAATGTTCAGATTCACAAGCTCTGACATTTTTCGACCTGTGCGGATGGGATCGTTGGATGAGTCTAAATTCCCCCCCTTGAGGGGGATTAGGGGCATATGCATCAAGCTAACGATTGTTGAACTGTTTTTATTTGCACCCGCAGAATAATGAAAATTATCCTTCTGCGATAACGGTTGTAAATCAAGGCTGTGGGATCAGGGTGCCACGGGCAAAGCGAAGCTTGCCCGTGCAAATCCCTGTAC
>JAGYMJ010000035.1 GCA_018400625.1 Planctomycetota bacterium | reverse complement strand
GTGCTTAATCATCATCCCACCGGCACAGGGCACGGTGGTGAGAAAACGACGTACTTCACTGAATATTTACAATTTTTGTCATTTCTGATATGCAAAGTTTCAAGTAAGCTCATGATGTCATGCAGGGGATGTGAATATATTTTTAGTCATTTTCAACCAATTATTTTAATATTATGAAGTGTATAAAGAAGATAACAGTAGTGTTTTTCGCCGTTTTTTTATTTTTTTCGGGATGCGGCTATACAACGGATAGTTTGATCAGGGATGATATAACGGATGTTTATATTGGTTACTTTGAAAATGACACGAGACGTCATGGGCTGGAAGTCGATCTGCGGCGCGCTTTATCACAGGAGGTAAAACTTCATGGACGCCTTAAACTTGCCGGCAGGGACAATGCAGACAGTATAATTGAGGGGAAGTTAATTGATTATTCGATCAGTGCGATAACCCGAACAACGGAAGGCGATATATTAATGAAGCGAATTACCGTTGAAGTGGAATACCGTTGGCTGGACGGTTTAAGTGGACGCGAGCTCGTGCCGGCGCAGCGTTTGAGGAGAAGGGTATTCCTTCCGGTCGGACATCAGGAAGGGGAAGCAGAACAAGCTTTCAGCGAAATCGCACAGTCGCTTATACAAAGTTTAGAGCGAGAATGGTAACAGAGGAATCAAATGAATAAAGAAAAAAACACAAATAATGACGGAAGCAAAAAGAAAGGCGGTAATCATGAAGGCTCACCGCCCCCCCCAAAATTGGGGAAACAATTTCTGGTCTGGATGGTTTTAATTGCCGGTGTCATGGTATTGCTCATGTTCTTTCGGCAGACGACCGAAGATGACGCGGTTGAGGTGGATTTGCTGACGTTCGAGAGGAACCTTGAGAGAGGACTTATAGAGTCGATGGAAATCAAAGATACCGATGTGACCGCCAGTTTAATACCCGATGCTCAATACGAGAAGATCACAACCACCGTAAAATCCAGTTATTTGGATTCGCAGAAAATAGATGAATGGAAGAAACATTTGCCGAAGGACAGGGACGATGCGCTCACTTTTGATGAGAGTGTTAATATATGGCCCATGGTGCTCGCGAATGTTTTGCCGGTTCTGATCCTGCTGCTGGTTTTAATGTATTTCTTAAAACGTCAAATGCAGGCCGCAGGCGGAGGAGCCGGGAGTTTTCCGTTCTCCAAATCAAAAGTGGAGGCCAACAGACACAAAAAACCTGACGTTACCTTTGATGATGTTGCCGGCGTGGATGAAGCCAAAGAAGAACTCCAGGAAACCGTAGAGTTTTTGAAAAATCCCAAACGCTTTCAGAAAATCGGTGGGCGCACCCCACGGGGTGTCTTGCTGGTAGGACACCCCGGGACGGGAAAGACTTTGCTTTCCAAGGCCGTGGCAGGCGAAGCCGGCGTCCCTTTCTTCAGTCTTTCCGGTTCCGATTTCGTGGAACTTTTTGTGGGGGTGGGCGCCTCACGGGCCCGCGATTTATTTTCGAAGGCGAAGGAAAATCAGCCCTGCATAATTTTTCTCGATGAAATAGATGCTGTAGGACGTAAAAGGGGCGCGGGGTTGGGTGGAGGGCATGATGAGCGTGAACAGACCCTGAATGCCATACTGAGTGAGATGGACGGATTTGAACGCCAGGACGGTATCATTGTCATCGCCGCCACCAACAGACCGGATGTTTTGGATCAGGCTTTGTTGCGACCGGGCAGGTTTGACCGGCAGATTGTGGTTGATCTGCCGGATTTGAAAGGTCGGGAGGAAATTCTGAAAGTCCATGCTCAGCGAATCAGGCTGGCGAAAGATGTGCCCCTCAGTGTTATTGCGCGCGGTACGCCGGGATTCAGTGGCGCTGATTTAGAGGCTCTTATCAATGAGGGGGCGCTTATTGCCGGCAAAAGCGGTAAAGAAAGGGTGGAGCTCCTGGACCTGGAGGAAGCGAGGGATAAGGTCCGGTTCGGCCGGCAAAAGAAAAGCCGGGTGATGAGTGATGAGGATCGTGAAATGACCGCATATCATGAGGCCGGGCATGCTCTGATCGCCCTGCTTAATCCGGATGTGGAACCTTTGCATAAAGTCAGCATAATCCCGCGCGGCGTTGCTTTGGGAATGACGATGATGCTGCCTGAAAAGGATAAATACGGGATGAGAAAGCGAGAATGTCTTGGAACTATACAGCTGCAGATGGCGGGACGCGTAGCGGAATCTATTTTCTGTGAAGACATCTCTTCCGGCGCTAAAGACGATATAGAAAATGCGACGAAACTGGCGCGGAAAATGATCACCCAGTGGGGAATGAGTGAGAAATTGGGCGCAGTCAATTACTCAAATGAAGACGAACATGTCTTTCTCGGCAATGAAATCGCACGACCACGTGAGCATGGAGAACACATCGCTCAACAAATCGATGAAGAAATTCATAGTTTGTTGCAGGATTCTTATGAGAAAGCCCGGGAAATCATTGAAAAACACAAAGATCAGGTTCAAGGTATCGGGCAAGCATTGCTTGAGCTTGAAACCCTGGATAATGAAGATGTGAAGAAAATCGTCGAAGGGAAAAATGTTGATGAACTCGTTCAAGAAAACAGGACCCGTCTTGCTGAACAGAAAAAGAAATCAAAAGTATCCGAAGAAAAAGAAACGCAACAGGACAATGAGCAAGAATCGGACGTAAGACCTGTACCCCAGCCCGCAGAGAATACGGCTTAATGCGCGGAGGGTATCGAGCCATGATATTAAAAATTGGAGGTTCAGCGTAAGTTCTCAGCGAACCACGTTGTTCCCCCAACGTGCCCTGTGCCGGTGGGACGATGATTAAGCACTACGTGTCTAAAACTTACA
>JAGYMJ010000034.1 GCA_018400625.1 Planctomycetota bacterium | reverse complement strand
AGAAATACCGCTCCACCGGGACAAGCCCGGCGGTAACGTGTTTCACTGAATACTTACCAATATTTTTGGCCTTTCGTCAACTTTGCGGATGGCATAGAATTGACAGAAGCTGCGATAAAAACTTTAGGAGAATTGAAATATGAAGCAGAGCAAAAGGGAAGCATTACCCTCAGGAAAGTTTGTTTCCGTCCGTGCAGTTGCCGTTCTTTTTGTAGCCCTCTTGGGAATCTTGATGGTGCCCGCGTGCACATATAGTGGTTCGGAAAATCTCGTCGTGGAGTCGGGTGAACCCAGGGCGCAGATTATCATCTCGGAAGAACCCGAAAGACTGGTCCGACTGGCGGCTGAAGAACTCCGGGACTATGTGAAAAAGATCAGTGGGGCGGAACTGCCGGTCAGGACCGTGCTCGATGAATCTTATCCGACCTCGATCTATCTGGGCCGAAGCCAATATACCGACGATTTAGGCATTACCGATGAGGGGCCTGGACACGGCGCATTTCGGATCATTTCCGGCCCGGACTACGTGGTGCTGCTGGGGCACGACCTGGACTACCAGCCGCCGGAGCTTGCACCGCAGAAACTACGTGACCCCAACATTGTTGAGAGATGGGATGAAGCGACGCGGGATTATACGGACAGCTATTGGGGGTATCCCCTTTTCAGCCTGTGGCGTCAGTACAACGACGAAACCGGCACATGGTTCCACGATCAGAGCGGTTCGCTGAACGCGGTTTACGCCCTGCTTCGTCACTGGGGCGTGCGCTGGTATTTCCCGGGTGAGGTCGGGGAAGTGGTGCCCGAGCAGACCTCGCTCTCCGTGCCCGAGTTGGACGAAGTGGTGCGCCCCGACTTCAAAGTGCGCCGTTTTTTCGGCCCTGCCTATTTTGTTATGTCGCGGGATGACTTGCTCTGGATTCGCCGGCTCGGGCTGAACTACGGCTA
This sequence comes from Planctomycetota bacterium, assembly GCA_018400625.1. Classification (GTDB taxonomy): domain Bacteria; phylum Planctomycetota; class Brocadiia; order SM23-32; family SM23-32; genus PUMZ01. The sequence goes on along the minus strand of JAGYMJ010000034.1, from coordinate 2,625 downwards.
CCCGGTCCTTGGATCGACCGGTCATGTCCACGGCCTGCGACGGCTGCACGGACGTGAGGAATTGCAGGAGATGCATCCGGAATACTATGCCCTTATCGGCGGAGAGCGGATGCTGCGCGGGCGCGGGCATGTCTGCTTCAATTCCGAGGGTTTCACACAGGAAACCATCCAGTACGTGCGTGCGGTCTTTGACCTTCTGGACGAGCCGACGGTGGATCTGTGGCCCGAAGACGGTTTCCGCATGTGTGAATGTGAAAAATGCGCGGGGTTGAGTCCGGCCGAAGTGGTTTTTCCCTTTGTGAAACGGGTCGCCGAAGAGGTGTACACAACCCATCCGGACCGCCTCATCACCTGCGGCGCCTATTCGAGCTTCCGGCTGCCGCCGGACAACCTGGACGAGTTCCCGCCGAACGTGGCTGTCACGGTGGCCTTTCAGCGTCCGGGCCTGGATGAACCCGAATCGTGGGGGGCGATGTATGGCGGGGTTTCCTACGAAGACCTGATCGGCGGGTGGAGTGCAAAGGTTGAAAAAGGCAATATTCTTGGAAACTCCAACCACAGAGGTCATGGGGTATTGATGACACGCAGCATCGCCAGGGACCTGCGTGCACGTCGCGGCAGATCGCTGGGCGACTGGAATGAGACCGGGCACATGCGGGGCGGTGATGTCCGCGCCGGCCGCGAGACGGGACGCCAGACTTTTGTGCTGGGGATTCACCATCTGAACCTTTATGTCAATGCCCGCCTGCTCTGGGATGCCGAACAGGATCTGGACGCCCTGCTGGATGAGTATTACGAGAAATTCTACGGGCCGGTGGCCGATCAGATGAAAGAAGCCCTGGAAATGGCCGAGTCCGGCTACACCCGCGGCGAGGGCCGGGCATCCCTGCCGACGGAAACCCGCATTGCGGTAACGGAATTGATGGAAAGTGCCCGGGAAGAGGCCGGCGATACCGTTTACGGACAGCGCATCGCTTACATCCTCGAAGAAGAGCCCTCGCTTGAGAGCCTGCTTCAGAGGCTCCGGGAACAGCAGGAAGCCGAAGCGGCCCGGCTTGAGGCGCCCCTGGCGGTGGCCGCCCCCTCCGGAGAATTGCCCGAAACTTACGAGCTGGTCGATCTTCAGACCGGTGAGACTCCCGATGAAAGGACCACTTTCACCGTGGAATGGCATGATGGGGACCTGATATTTGACATCCGCTGCGAAGAATCGGATATGGAGAACCTGATGATCAGCCGCAACATCTGGAGCGGCGACAGCATAGCGGTGCTTCTGGAAACCCCGACGCATGCCTATTACCAGATCGAGGTCAATCCCGACGGGGACCTCTGGGACGCCGATCGTGAGTACGGGGTTATCAATGACAAATGGAGTTCGCTGGCCGAGGTGGAAACCGAACGGGGTGAGGATTTCTGGCGCGTCAGGATCCGCATTCCCGTGATGGACGATGCGGCGGGCGGTCTGGACCCGCTGCATAACGTGGTGGGCGAGAAACCAACCCCTGAGAATCCCTGGTTTTTCCAGGTGGGACGCGCAAGATTCCGGGATTTCGAGAAAATCGGCGCCTACGGGTTTACCGCCACGGGAGGAAGTTATCATGTCAGGGGCCGTTTCGGACGGCTTGTGGTCGGAGAGGAATGACCCCAAAGTTTCCGAGTAGGTGTATGGCAAGATTTTAGTGACATCCTCAAGAACTCTTCCCATTTTATACGGGAGAAATAAGTTATGTTGAGTAAAATCTATACGGTGAAATCCCCTATTTTCACATTCTTTTTAGGGATGATGACGGTGAGTTTTTTTGTTTCGCTTGCCGCAGAAGGCGATGATCTGGTTCTGGTCGAGGACGGTATAAGCCGGGCGCCCATCGTTATATTTGAAGCCGCTCCACCAAGAACCCGCCGGGCCGCCAAAGAACTGGCCGAGTACATGGAGAAGATCAGCGGGGCCGAACCGGAGATCATTGCGGGCCGGCCCGACCCGCTGCCCGATCACGCCATCTGGGTCGGCTACCAGCCCGCGCTCGAAGAGCTGTTCCCCGAACTAGATTTTGAATTTGATCATCCCGAGGAGATACTCATTGCCGCCAACGGGACTCACCTTGTGATTGCCGGCAGGGACCGCTGGGATGAGGATCATATGGTCGCGGAGGGCCGCCGCAGAACCATAGAAGGTGTTCAGAAGGAATATGGTACCGTCAATGCCGTCTATACGTTCTTGCAGGATTATCTGGACGTACGCTGGCTCTGGCCGGGTGAATTGGGCGTTGATCTGATCGAACAAGAGACCATTTCTTTCCCACCGTTTGAGTATCGATATTATCCGCAGATACGAGCACGCAGTTCGATATTCACGTTCTCGAGTCTGGGGAATCCCACGGGAAATTCACATGACTGGGTCCGCCGCCAGCGGCTCCAACTGGATTCGCTTCACATCCCGGGCGGCCATGCTTTTACCGGATGGGGGGAACGTTTCAAGGACAGCCATCCCGAGTATTTTGCGCTTCAACCGGACGGATCACGGGGCGGGTACCCGAACTGGCGCAATGTCAAAATGTGCAAGTCCAATCCCGATCTGTGGGAACAATGGATAAGGGATGTCGAGGATCAGCTCGAACGCAACCCGAA